>NZ_JCACCM010000164.1:0-104264 GCF_059501405.1 Myxacorys sp. | reverse complement strand
GGGAAAATTCGAAACAATTCAAGGAAAAGGCTCAAACATAAGCTCAGAAAAAGGTTCAGCCGCCAGAGTTGAGCTCTTACTGAAGATATTCAAACTATTGAACCTTCTCAGATTGAGCTTTGATCACTTTTAGTCCCTCTAATATGGACTCATATAGGGCATTGGTTAAGAATTGAGCAGTTTGCTTTTCGTTCGCCTGCTGGTGATTGTGCGAATGAAGCTTGGAGCAGACTCGGATGAAAACTTTAGCCCTAGCAGATGAGTCGGGACTGTAATGTAGAGCGATCGGGACGATTGGCACAGAAATTTTCTCAGCAGAAGTTGCCTCTGCTTGAAGGACTAGCCGTGCCAATCCAGGTTTAAAGGCTCGTAGAGGTTGATCTCTGACAATTCCGCCTTCTGGGAAGATTACGAGTTTACGATCGCAATGAAGCAAATCGATTGCATTACGAAAGCTAGAGATGCTCGGACGGGTTCGATCTACAGGAAATGCTCCAAGTCGTTTGATGAGCCAGCCCTGAACGCCTTGCAATTGCTGTACATCTGTCATGAATCGGAGCGGTTCGGTACTGAGAAGGGACAGAATCAGAGGATCCCAACGGCTAAAATGCTTTGAAGCTAGAACGACTGGACCTTTGGCGGGCAGATATTCGCGTCCTGTGATTGTAATTGAACTAAAGTAGGTCTTGAGAAGCAAACGATGAATTGGAAGAAGTGACCAGTACAGCCATGGTTGAACAGTTGCAGTTTCAGGCGCTCGAACAGACATAGGGAGTTGGACGATAGTAAGAAAGCCAGTAGCGCTTTACTTTTTAGTTTGAGTATTGAGTATATCTAGAGTTTTGACGGTCAAGACTTGAGGGGGAGTAGCATCGGGAGGATATAAGAAGTCAACTTCTACTGATCGCTGCTCACTCGGTTTCATCATTAGCGTAACTAAAGGTTCGCCTTGTTGTCCGCGTCGTTGCACTAAGTGGATGTAGCGCGTTTGGGGAGCGGCAACATCATCCGTGTAGCGCAGGCGAACTGTTCCTCGAAAGGAGATTCTTGATTCGGGAACAGATAGGAAAAGAAGCTGATTTTTAGCTCTATCCTGCTTGATGGGAGTTTCAAACGCGATCGCAACCGTTTGATTCTGCTGAGTCGTATTGCGAAGAGGCAGGGTCAGGCTGTATTGAACGCCGTAATTCCCATTGGCTAGATAGGCTGTATCAGGATACCGAACAAGCATTGGCGCACTTTGAATTTGCCCTGTTCCAAAGGTTCCTTGCTCAACAGTGCTGAGACCGTAGGAAAACGCTCGCCCTTGCTGCGGAATGCTGAGATAACCTCTGCTGGGACTATCGATGAGTTTTGCTTGCCAGAGCGACCCCCTCGCTACACCTGAAACACGACCATAGGTGATGCGATCGAGACAAGGTAGAAATCCACAAGATCTGCGCTTTACATTTAGGCTAGGCGGAAGGTCACGCAGACCTGCCAAAGCGCCATTATTCAGTAGAGTTTGCCATTCTTCTAGGGTGGGAATGCGCTCTGTCTTATCAGGATTGAGGGGAGCAAACATCGCTAGGGCCGCCACGTGAACGGAACCATTGCTCGAAAGCCGCATTAAAGTAGACCGTCCATTTGATGTGGGAGGAACGGTGCCCGCAGGGATGGGGAGACTCATCAGAAGCTGAGTTTGTCCAGCAGGAAGGAGGATGGAAGACGGCAGGCTGCCTTGTTTGCGTCCTCGTAGAATGTCGTTGGCGACTCGGCTGCCGGGGCCAGCAAATACGTTACCGAGTGGGTCTTCAACATAAGCTGGCAAATCGACAAAGAGCGCATCGGGGCGAGTAAGATAGGTCGCTGCTTGTAAGACTTCAATTTGAACGGGGCGAGAAGTGGGATTGTAGAGCAGAATGCCTTGAAAGAGCGATCGCGTTTGATCTGAACGACTCGCCTTGGAAATGTGATGGGAGAAAATATCAAATCTGCCGTTAAACACAAAGTTTAGGTGAGCAGACGAGGTCCGTTTTCCGGTAGGCGGAAAGGTGGAGAGCAGAATACCTTCAGTTGTGACAACTTCTGGACTGTTGCTGTTGAAAACGGGAACTTCGTCTAGCGCACCCGGCAGCACTCGAACTTCTTGAGCCTGAATGATCTCTTGAGCGGGGAGTTCTCGTTGAAGCGGCAAAGCTTCTTGAGCTGGAAGAGCTTGCGGAGAAAGGTTTGCAGGACGCAAAAGAGGAGCGACAGGCAGTTGAGCAAACTGGACAGGAACTGGAATGAGCGGCAACAGAAGCATGAATGAAATAGCGTTTGAAACTGCGATTTGGGCGAATAGCTCTTTATTTAAGAGAATTCACCGACAAGAAATCAAGAAATGCTACTTGTATAAATCCCAGTTCACTGGAATTTTGCACGATCTAAAAGTACGAAGGAGCGTCAAGGCTAAGAGTGTAGGGCATAGAATTTGAGCGCGATCGCACTCGACCACCTAGAGTTCAGTAGGGATGTATTGCCAGTTTGAAAAGGCGGCAGCTTGACCACAGGGAGAACTCGCTTCATCCAGAACTGTCCAGAGAATTACGTTTTCGATCCAAAAGCGCTTCCCTGTACTGGAGATCCGAACGCCTCGATAGTTGTCTATATAACCCTTTGTTTTCGCTTCGGTGAGAAGGCGCGATCGCGCTTCTCGGTTTATCGGTTCGGCTGTTTTGCGAGAGGGAGTTTGTGTAAAGGTTGTCCAATCCATCTCCCATAGAAGCAGGGCTTGGTTATTACCGTAGTTCAGAATCGGATCAGCCTCAGTGCCGTGAGAGAGGACTATAAATGGAGCATGAAATAGGATGTGTTCATCTGAATTATTGGCGGCGTCTCTGGCATTCGCGGAGCTGGTCACGTCATTTCCAGCCGAATTAAATGTACTTAAAGATTGCCCCGTCCAATGATGAAAGCTCTGTAGAAGCCTTTGAGTGTGGCGGATCACGAATTGATGCTGCTCGTAGCTCAGGTCAGAAAGAGAAGGCATTAGATAAAGCGATCGCAGAATTGATGAATTCAGACATCCCGCATTTAAGCATGGAGAACGCGCAACAATTGGACACTATCAAGATTGATTGGGTGTAGAGGAACACTGCTCACAATCGTAGGGATAGACAGTCTGATAGATCGTCGATCGCTTGCCAAACAGCGCATATCGATTGTCTCGAACCTGCTCATAGACACGATCGCCCGTCCACTTCATGCCGGGTAGATTGCGATACGCGGTGACGAATACATTGCCAAGCGGAAGTAACTGCCCAATCTCTTCGGCGGCATCACTTCCTTGCCAACGACGATCGGGCATCGCATTATCAATCAAAATCATGCCAAACTCACAGTCTTGAGGCGTGACATTAAATTGAGCTAATCCCGCTTCGTCTTGCATGGGGATGTACTGAAAGCGCTTTCCTTGGTCGAGCTTTTCTAATAGCTGCACCAAGTTAGAGCAAAGATTGCATTGTCCGTCGTAAATGACTGTGTAGTTCATAAATTCGTCGCGGCTACTTATCTACGATAGCGACAAACGATCGTCCATGCATCACCGTCCCGGCAAACGCTGAAGAATGCGGGCAGCAAACATATCTACTTCGGGCAATCTAAGTCGCATGGCAAACGCGATGAATGCAATCAATCCCACTCCGCCTGCAACAACGAGTTCTATCAGGTGATCGAAAAACCCTTCACCGAGTAACGGCTGCATAAAGTTGAGCATTGCCCACGCCATACTGCCGGAAATAAAGCTACCTACCGTGAGTCCAGCAATGGGTAAACTCCATTCTCGCAGTGGCAATCCGTTTAGTTTCTTATTGAGAAACCAGAGGAGCGCAATTACGGAAAGCGTATTCACAGAGACAGTGGCTAAAACCAGTCCGGGTGCGCCTAGGGGTTTGATCAATATGAAGTCAAACAGAGCATTGAGAAAGATGTTGACAACGCTAATGCGGAAGGGCGTTTCTCCGTCACCTAGCGCGTAGAAGACACGCACCAATACATCTCGTCCAAGATAGACAAACATGCCGATCGCATAGGCAACTAGAAGCGAGGAAACTAATTGAGATGAATTGTTGAGCTTAAACGCGCCTCGCTCGTAGACAACTTGCACGATGGGTGTTGCCAGAGCCACAATCAGACCGCTCAGCGGTAGCATGGCGATCGCAGTTAATAACAGTCCCTGCCGAATTCGTCCTTTCAGTTCGCCCCAATTTTCGGGATCGGTGAGCCGAGAAAACACGGGAAACAACGGCACAAGAATCACGTTGGAAAGAATTCCGAGTGGCGTTTGAATCAATAGATTAGCGTAGTCAAAACTGGCGATCGCAGGACCAGAATTTGGCAAAAAAGACGCAAAAAACAAGTCTGTGATCACGTTGATTTGTAGCATTCCTGATGAAAACAGGGCAGGACCCATGATTCCAAAGATGCTCCGAACCGCCGGATCACGAAAATCAAACCGCAATCGTAATCGTCCTAACCCCGCCTGACGCTGTGCCCAAAACTGAGCTAACCACTGCAACACTGTGCCTGCGAGCGTTGCACACGCCAACACAAGTCCACCAATCAAGGCATACTGCGGCGTGACAATTTGCCCCCCAACCGCCAGCGCTAAAGCTCCGACCCCAATAATAATCGTGACGCTAGAGAGCAATGGGCTGATCGAGGGCAGCCAATACAAATCTGCTGCATTTAATGCCCCAAACCCGATGCCAATCATGCCTGCAAACCAAGCGATCGGAGCCATGATGCGTAACTCTTGAATGGCGATCGCTCTCACCTGCAACCCTTGAGCCGTTTGCTGCAAACCCGGAGCTAGAATATCGATGCAGAGCGGAGCCGCAAGTATTATCCCAATCGTGACGAGCAAGAAGACTGCACCAATTATCGTAGAGATCGTCTCCATCAACGGAGCCGCTTCTTCTTTTGTCCGTTTAGACAGAGAACTCACCATTGCACTATGAAACGGGCCATTGATTCCACCCAGCAGAATCAAAAAGAAGCCCGGAATAATCGATGCAATGTCGTAAGAACTTTTAGCAGCCGTCGTTCCAAAGGCAGCACCGATCGCGACGGTGCGAAGCAGACCCATGAGTTTGCTAATTAGCGTTGCGATCGCCACAATTCCAGCAATTCCAGCGAGCGATCGCTTCAGCTTAGGAGAGTCAGACACAGGATAATCAAGGGGGCTAAATGGCTTCAATCATTTAAGCACCTTTGGGTGAAATGCTTTGAACGGGAAAGTCTGAGGATCACTGCTACATTGAAACAGAAACTACGACGTTAGAGTTTGGAGGAGTTGAATGTTTGAGTACATTCGACAAATTTGGAGGGCATCGGCGGCAATCGCACGGAGAGCCGGAACAAAAGCTGGCGCAGCGATCGCATTGGCGGGAAGTGCGATCGCACTTTCGGGATTGCTGTCGGCGTGCAGTCTGCCGCAAGTCAGCGCAGAAGATCGATTATTTCTACCGCTATCGTTGGAGTTTCTAGGAAGTTATACCCTCGATACCAAAGCTTTTAAGGACACCGCAGTCGGAGGACTGTCGGGTATTACTTATGATCGCCAGCAAGATCAGTTTTACGCCGTATCGGACGATCGCAGCGATCGCGCTCCCGCTCGGTTTTACACGCTGAAGCTGCAAATAGATACGACCTCAAAGCCACCCAGTCTTAAACAGGTCGATGTGCAGGATGTCACGTTGCTAAAAGACGAGAACGGCAAGACGTTTCCAGCTAAAACAATTGATCCCGAAGGCATTGCGCTGTCTCAAACTGGCTCTTTATTCATCTCTAGCGAAGGCGTTGTGAAAGAAGGCGTTCCGCCATTTATTGGGGAATTCGATCTAAAAACGGGGCAACTCCGCCGCAAGCTACCCATTCCAGAACGGTATCTGCCTGATGACTCTAAACCCATACAGCAGCGAGGCATTCGAGACAATTTAGGCTTTGAAGCGCTTACCGTTAGCTTAAATGGTACGGCGGCTGAGCCATCTCGGTTATTTACAGCCGTCGAATCGCCACTGATTCAAGATCTAGAAGCTCCCGCTCCCCAACGCATTTCTAGAAATCGGCTGTTGCATTATCTGATCGAAGGCAATCGAGCCACGATTATCGCTGAGCATGTTTATCCACTCGAACCAAAGCCTACGGCAGTGCTGGATCACGGTCTGACGGAGATGTTATCGATTGATCAAGCAGGGCATTTCCTGAGCTTAGAGCGCACCTTTGGCTTGAGCGGGTTCAACGTCAAACTGTTTCAAACGGCGACCGGAACCGCAACCGATACCACCGAGATCGAAAGTCTGCGCGGAGATATGAAAGATCTTCAAATTGCAAGAAAGCGGCTGTTGCTCGATATGGCTGACTTGGGAATCACGATCGATAACTTGGAAGGAATGACGTTAGGACCTCGATTGCCCGATCGATCTCCAAGCCTTGTTCTGGTAAGCGATGATAACTTTAATACCTTTACTCAAGTGACGCAGGTTCTACTGTTTCGAGTGAAGGGATTAAAGAGTTAAGAGTGAAGGGATGGATCACTTGATAAAGGATTGAGAGATCTCTGGTAATGGATCAGGCGTGATCGGTAATGTAAGTGGTGACATTGGCAATGGATCGGCTGCAATTGCTGACGTCATAGAGAACATTGGTAATGGATCGGGCGTGATCGGTAATGTAAGTGGTGACATTGGCAATGGATCGGCTGCAATTGCTGATGTCATAGAGAACATTGGCAATGGATCGGGTGTAATCGGCAATGTAAGTTGAGCGATCCTTCAAAACGTGCGCCGCGATCGCTCAACTCATTTTGTCTGTAGCGACGAGTATCTAATCCGAATCGATCGCAGATACAAGCAGAACCCAATCCCTACCGTGTGCATCCGGAACCCCTCGAATTTCCGATCCCTGAGAATGAGTGTAGTGAGAACCTGACACCGTACAATAAATTTCAGATTCTACTCCAACTCGTCCTATGACTCATTCGACAGATATTGCCACTCTTGCTCGCTGGATGGCATCGGATTTTAGCAATCAGCATCAGGCGTTTGAAAACCCTCCTCTGTATGCTCATATTCGAGTCTGTATGCGTCCGTTGCCCTTCGAGTTGCTAAACGGCGTAAGTCTTTTTCTGGAGCAAGCCTACGACTACATGTTAAACAAGCCTTACCGATTGAGAGTGCTGAAGCTTGTTGAACAGAACGGCAAAATTGCGATCGAGAATTACCTCGTGCAGGACGAGCAAAAATTTTATGGCGCAGCACGCAATCCAGAGCGGTTGAAAGACTTGAAAGCGGATCAGCTAGAACTGATGTCAGGCTGCACGTCCTACGCAGAATGGACGGGGCACAGCTTTAAAGGACAAGTCGAACCTGGGAAAGGATGCATCATCGTTCGCGATGGCAAGACAACCTATTTAGATAACGAATTCGAGATTGACGATCAAAAGTTTTACAGCCTCGATCGCGGTCGCGATCCTCAAACAGACGAACAACTTTGGGGTTCTCTCGCAGGCCCGTTTGAGTTTGAGCGTCGCCAAAGCTTTGCCGACGAAGTCAGAGTTTAGAGCGGAAGTCGTGTTGTAGACCCGATTGAACCGCTGTTCAGCGCGTTTCAATCCCAATTTGACTTACGGCTCGGATAGTCCGACTTGACCGAATCTAAAGGATGCTGCGGATCATCCTCGATTTCATCAATGTGAATTAACACCTGCACCGGGCCGTAGCATTCCCGAATCCGCCCTTCAATCTGTTCCATAATCCACGGACTCATTGCCACAAACTCAGGATGAACGGTCATCCGCAGTTCTACAAACACTTGCCGTCCCACAATCCCGCGCGACTGAATCCCATAGCAATGCGTTACCCCCTGCACTTGCCGCACAAGTTGCGCGATCGCTTCTGGCGCGATCGCCATTTGCCGCACCACCAGCGGGAGTTGCCAATTCAACACCCGCCAACAACTCAACAGCGCCGTCACCACCAGCGCGATCGTCATGAGGGGATCAAGCCAGTGATAGCCCCGCCAAACGCCCACCAACCCAATCAGCAACAAAAACGTCAACCAAGCATCCCGCAAAATCTGATTTGCATTCAGCCGCAACAGAGAACTATCGAGCGTTTTTGCCAATCGACGCTGAAAGTAAGCCAAAGCTAGACTTCCAAGAAACACAACCGCCAGGATAATAATCAACGAGAACCGCATTTTCACCGACGGCATCATCAAAAGACTGGGACTTGTGATTAATTGCTCGATCGACAGTCCAAGCAGACTTAGGCACGCAAATCCCAAAAATCCAACCAACAGCAGCGCCAACGCCGTCTCCAGTCGCCCATGACCCCACACCTCCCGCCCTGAAGGACGCTGAGGCGACGCCGAGAGCGCAATCAAACTCAAAACAGCGCTGAACCCATCGATCAGCGTATGCAGCGACTCGGCTAACAGCGCGAGCGATCGCGTTGACCACCCCGCCCCCACTTTCACCGCCAAGATCAGCAGCGTTAGCCAAAGCGTGACCAACAAAATTTGGCGACTAACTGTGCGTGGATGTTTAACTTCAGACATGGTAGACGAAGGATGGTAGACGCCTGTGCAACCCGATTAGCGCAGAGCGCAACTCTGTAAGAACCGCAAGGAAGAACGAAAGCAGAATAATCAATCATGCAATGTGAAAAGCGAAGAATTCACTTTAAAATCTTGAGGCTTGCAGTCAGCAATTATTATCCTTTACCCATCCTTTGCCCTTATGCATCAGTCAGACATCCAACTACTCGTTCTAGATATCGACGGCACAATTGCGGGCAAGTCTAATGATATCCGTGAACCTGTCCTTCGGCTGATTCACAAAGTACAGAAAAACGGAATTCAAGTCGCGATCGCAACGGGTCGCATGTATCAGTCAGCGTTGCGCTTCCATCACATGGTTGAGTCATCGTTGCCGCTGATCGCCTATCAAGGCGCGTGGATCCAAGATCCCAAAACGCAAACTCTGCATCAGCACTTGGCAGTTCCTAAAGCAATGGTGCTATCGCTGCTCGATTACTTCGAGACGCCTGACCTGCGATCGCTACTCTCTGTCCATTTCTACATCAACGACCAGTTGTATGTGCGAGAGATCACGCCCGAAACAAAAGCGTATTCTGAGCGATCGGGAATTGAAGCGATCGCCGTTGGTGATTTGCGCTCTACTTTAACAACCGAGCCGACCAAAGTTCTCGCCCTCAGCGACGATACAGAACTAATTGGCTCCATGCTGGGCTCATTGCAAGAACAGTACACTCCCGCAGAACTGTATCTCACCAAATCAGTTGCCACCTTCTTTGAAGCAACTCATCCTGCTGCCAACAAAGGCTTAGCCGTGAAGTATCTTGCCGAAGAATTGCTAGGATTGCAGCCCGAAAACGTGATGGCCATGGGCGACAACTTCAATGATCTAGAAATGATTCAATACGCTGGCATTGGCGTGGCCATGGGCAACGCTCCCGAAGAAGTTCAGCAACAGGCTCAATGGGTTGCACCGACCGTAGAGCTTGATGGCGCAGCCGCCGCAATCGAAGAATTCTTGCTTTGAGTTGCTCTCAGTCTGCATTTGCCTCTTCTAACGTGGGGCATAACAGTCTACGGGGTGCAATATAAAGTCTCTATGTAAATCGCTTTAAAATCAGAAAGAGTACCGACGACTGGCCGTGTTTCGTCTCGGTACTCTTGCTGGTTCGCTCCTCACACAAGATTAAATATATATGCATTTCCCAGCTTTGTCACCCCTTTGGTAGATAAAAATAAGTTATGACGTTGAGATGACATCTATATGACTTAAAACTCACAACATACGGTAGCCGTGAAACTACTAGAAACAGTCCGACTAACGGTCTGACTAACGGTTCGACTATAGTTCCAACGGCGCAGGAACACCCAACTTCTGCTCTAGCAGCGATCGTAGTAGACGCTGAGTAATCATCACTAATCCTAATCGGCACTGCAAAAGATGCCGATCTAGAGCTTGAGATGCACCGACGATGCGGCACGATCTCTCAAATTGGTGGAATGCATGACTCAACCCAACTGCCATTTCTAGAACATTGTTTTCAAGGAATCCGTCTGTTACCGCTACAAATTGGGAGAGTAGTTTCCGCTCGACCGACTCTTGTAATAACAGTTGATCTGACCTATTTAACCAACAAGCCTGTTCTATTGAAGCAAGATCACGTTGCCGCGCCAGCCTAAGTAACGAGCAACAGCGAGCGTGAGTGGACTGGCAGAAAAAGACTTTAGACGAGCCAGAATCAAAGTCACTATTATTTCGCGTCATCTCGAAGGAACCATACCGTAAGTCTTTGTCTTTTAGATCAATCAGGGACTGCAACCAAGTTGCGATCGCGCGATCGCTAAACCTAAATTCCAGGAATCCTGGTGAAACTACTGCTACCGTAAGATCACGCAAAAGCGACTCCGCCAAAATAGCACTCATTCCAGGAGTTTTTGTATCCATTTTATACAAAAACTCAACAAGCTGATTGGCAGTCTGCTCCGCTGAGTAATCAAAATGGGGGGCTAATTTCAGTGCAATGGCGGAGCGATACGTAGAAATCAGCGTTTCTGATGGTACTCTCTTCACAACATCAATAGAGTGTGAAAGCTCCGAATCGAGGGCGTTTGCGCGAATAGCGGTAGGATGAAGCGATCGTCTTGTTACCGAAACATCCTCCCAGAGGCGGATTGCTTCATCAATTTGCGACAGTAACAATATGCGAAGCGTAGGATAAGTAACCGTAGGTACGTTAGAATTCATGATATTTACGGTTGATGCTCTGAAGTAGGGTTCGGTTTCGTGATTAAACTCAAGCGCTACTACCGATCAATGCTGAGATTGGTGTTTAGCACCGTAATTTCACGGGCAATACATCGTTCTTTTCGTATACTCTTTATGACAGTCAAGTACAGGAACTTCGAGGATCACTCAAAAAACCAGAGTTTCGCTTGAAGGAATGAGTCCAATTTTATGACTCACGCTGTCTCAGCGCTTGTCAAAGCATCCACAATTGTTCTCTAGCAGCCTCTTACACTATGTACTCAGTATCCCCTCAACAAAATTCAGAAGCAGCTCGCCCCTTTCTCACTTGGCAGAGAATCATTGACTGGGCACAAGAACATTACCGCATCCGTAATTTCAGCAAGGATGAACGAGTTCCGACTCGTCCCGGTCTGCTCTATCTTGTGCAGAAAGGAGCAGTGCGTCTAGTGGGTACAGCACAGGTTAATGCTACCGGAAGCAATGCGGCTCGTTTGGCACGGGTTAGTCCAGAGGAAGCATTTTTGGGCTTTGTCGGTACAGGTCAACCCTTTGAGATTGTGGCGCAATCGCCATTTACGCTTCAAGCTTACGCTCACGTCGATCAAACGTCAGTAGTCTGGATGTATTGGCACGATTTAGACAATTGGCCTCACTTCCGACGCGAGGTCCTAGATGCGTTCCGCTATCAGCACCAGCGCAAGCTACTTTGGCTTAGCACATTGGGTCAGCGTCGAACGATCGATCGGCTGCTCGGTTTTCTGACGCTGCTCATCGAGGAGTACGGTGAACCAACAGACGAAGGCTATTGTCTGCCTTTTCCTCTGACTCATGCTCAAATTGGTAGTGCGATCGGATCGACTCGCGTGACTGTAACTCGATTGATGGGTAAGCTTCGTCAAAAAGGCATGATTCGCACTCAGGGTGACAATTTACTCTGTCTGCCTACGGATTCAGTTCTTAACCGCAACGAAGGCTCTCCAAATCGTAATTAATGAAAACACCACTGGTCTGGTAGCTGTTTTATCTCAATTTATCTCAATAACATAAAAAGCGAGTTCTACACTTTGATAGAACCCGCTTTTTATTATAGGACTAGACTAAGGCTAGCGAATTTCAGGGGCTGACAACGCTTCTTTGGAAGCTAGAGCAGGCGCATCATTGAGTTTTGCAATTGTCGGAACTTCCGCCCGCAATCGTGCTGTTAAAGAAACGGTCTTAGAATCGTAAATCTGAGTGAGTAGCTTGGGATAGAAGCCAATTCCAATGATTGGCACAAGCAGACTGGCGATGATAAATACTTCTCGTGGTTCAGCATCGACTAGTTTTTCATGAGATGTAAGCTCTTTGTTCTCGGGGCCGTAGAAGATTTCTCGCAGCATCGAGAGCAAGTAGATGGGCGTAAGAATTACTCCGATCGCAGCTAAACCAACCACAATGATTCGGAAGGTCATGCCATAAGCGTCGCTGGTAGCAAATCCAACAAACACCATCAGTTCGGCAACAAAACCACTCATGCCAGGCAATGCTAAAGATGCCAAGGAACAAGCCGTAAACATTGAGAAGATTCTGGGCATTTGTTTACCAACACCACCCATCTCATCGAGCATAAGGGTATGAGTGCGATCGTAGGTAGCCCCTACCAAGAAAAATAGACTCGCCCCGATCAACCCGTGGGAAACCATCTGTAGAACGGCTCCGCTTAAGCCCAGGTCGGTAAACGACGCGATCCCGATCAGCACAAATCCCATGTGCGAGATCGACGAGTACGCAATTTTTCGCTTCAAGTTGCGCTGAGCAAACGAGGTTAGCGCCGCGTAAATGATATTCACTACGCCTAAAATAACCAACGCGGGCGCGACGGTTGCATGAGCCGCTGGCAGCATTTCGGCATTCATCCGAATTAGGGCATAACCACCCATTTTCAGTAGAATACCTGCCAACAGCATGTGAACCGGAGCCGTGGCTTCACCGTGAGCATCTGGGAGCCACGTGTGGAGAGGAATAATTGGCAGTTTGACTGCGTAAGCGATCAGAAACCCTGTATAGACCCAAAGCTGAAAAACGAGTGGGTAGCTTTTGGCAGCGAGCGCTCGCATATCGAACGTGACCGTGTCGCCATAGAATGCCATTGCAAGCCCAGCGACCAAGATGAACAGCGATCCCCCTGCGGTATACAAGATGAACTTAGTCGCAGCATATAGCCGCTTCTTACCGCCCCAAATCGAGAGCAGCAGGTAAATCGGGATTAGTTCAAGTTCCCAGGTCAGAAAGAACAACAGCATGTCTTGAACAGCAAAGACAGCAATCTGTCCGCCGTACATTACCAGCATCAGAAAGTAGAACAACCGGGGCTTAAAGGTGACAGGCCAAGCCGCCAAAATTGCCAACGTTGTAATGAATCCAGTCAGAATCACGAGCGGCATCGACAGCCCATCAACGCCGACAGACCAGTTCAAATCCAGTGCAGGAACCCAAGCATATCGCTCGAACAGCTGAAGCTCTGGACTCGAAAAATCGTACTGCGTATAGAACGCATAAACGATGAGTGCAAAATCAATCAGCCCGACGATGAGGGAATACCAGCGAACGGTTTTACCATCCTTGTCTGGAATAATCGGAATCAGAAGAGAAGCCGCGATCGGGAACAAAATAATCGCGGTGAGATAAGGAAAATTTGCAGTTAGCATCTCGTTATTAAGATTTATTTATCGCTAGTCCAGACTATTTGTGCAGTCAGCATTTAGAAGGCAAGTCGCCTAAATCTCGATTCTGCTTGTCTTGCAAAGTCAACTAGTACTTCGTCAAGCTAGGGATGAGGGACGAAGTGAAATTAGATTCTTTGTTTCATCCCTCATCAGATCGCCTGACAGATTACTAAGGGAGCCGTGATCCCCTAAGACTTAAGAAACGCCTGAGAAAATCACTAACCCCAGGACTGCCACGAAGATAATGAGTGCATAGAACTGAGCGCGACCATTTTCTAAGTATTTCAGCCCTTCACCCGTCAGCAGCGTCACGAAACCTGCGAGATTAACAACGCCGTCCACAACTTTGGAATCGACTTCCAGAACTTGTCGTGCTAACCGACGACTACCTTGAACGAACAACTGGTCGTAAATTTCATCGAAGTACCACTTGTTCTTCGAGAGACGGTAGAAGAACGGAATTTTAGCGGCGATCGCACCCGGATCAATCTTCCGCGACAGATACATCAGCACTGCCAGCGAGATGCCAATCAGCGAAATTCCAACCGAACTTCCAGCCATCACATAAAACTCAGACAAAGTTTCCTGTCCAGCTTCAGAGGCTAATTGCACCGCTTCACCTGGAGCATGGATAAACTCCTCGAAGTAATTTGCAAAGGGAGTTCCCGTCAATCCGATCAGTGTCGAAGGAATTGCCAAAATGAGCAATGGCAGGGTCATGGTCAATGGTGACTCGTGCGGCTCATGGGCATGATGCTCATCGTGTCCAGAATCAACCGCTTCGCCATGTGGCGCGTCCATAGTCAGTTCTCTCGGATCCATTGCGCCTGGGCCAAATGCCAACCCCAAATTCTGAAGTTGCTCGTTGCGAATGCTCTGCTTTACCGTAGCATCTGTTCCTCGAAATTTTCCTTCAAAAGTAGAGAAATACATGCGGAACATGTAGAACGCCGTGATGCCTGCCGTTCCATACCCAATTAACCAAAGGGCTGGGTTAGACGCAAAGGCAGAACTGAGAATTTCGTCCTTTGACCAAAATCCTGCAAAGGGAGGAATTCCCGAAATGGCAAGCGTTCCAATCAAGAAGGTAAAGGCAGTCAGGGGCATGTACTTCCGCAAGCCACCCATCATTCGCATATCTTGAGCATAAGCCGGATCATGACCAACCACAGATTCCATCCCGTGGATGACAGACCCCGATCCCAAGAACAGCATGGCTTTGAAATAGGCATGGGTCATCAAGTGGAACAAGCCTGCGCTATAAGCACCAACTCCCATGGCCATCACCATGTAGCCCAACTGAGACATAGTGGAGTACGCCAAGCCCTTTTTGATATCGTTTTGAGTGATTGCGATCGTCGCTCCCAAAAATGCCGTGAATGCTCCTGTCCACGCAATGACATTCATTGCCGCTGGAATGCCTTCGAACACAGGGAACATTCGCGCAATCAGAAAGACCCCTGCCGCAACCATCGTTGCCGCATGAATCAACGCCGAAATTGGGGTTGGGCCTTCCATCGCATCAGGTAGCCAGACATGCAGCGGAAACTGCGCCGACTTTGCCACTGGTCCTAGAAAAACCAAAATTGCAAACAGCGCGGCGAGAAAACCGCTCATCGATCCCGTCGCGACAAGATCTTGAAGGCGTTCTCCAATCACCCCAAAATCGAAGCTGCGAGTAGACCAATACAAACCCAAAATGCCGAGTAGCAACCCAAAGTCACCCACTCGGTTCGTCACAAATGCTTTCTGACAAGCATCAGCCGCTGCTTTTCGGTCATACCAAAATCCGATCAGCAGATATGAACACATGCCCACCAGTTCCCAGAAAATGTAGACCTGAACCAGGTTAGGGCTAATCACCAACCCCAGCATTGAGGAACTGAATAAGCTTAAATACGCATAGAACCGGACATATCCCGGATCGTGAGCCATGTAGCCATCGGTGTAGATCATCACCAGAAACGCTACGGTTGTCACAATCACCAGCATCAGCGAGGAGAGGGGATCAATGACATATCCCATCGATAGGTGAAAATCCCCAGCGGCTGCCCATTCAAAGGACTGAACATAGGGTTCATGCCCGTGCAATTGACTCCAGAACAAACTAAATGCATGGGTCATTGCCGCTCCAATCAGCGACACAATAAACACCGAGTTAGCGCTCCGAAGTCGGTTGACATCTTTGCTAAATGTAATCAGCCCTAGACCGACCAGCATCGCCCCCGCTAGGGGCAGAACCGGAATAAGCCAGGCATACTGATATATGAATTCCATCACTCACGCCTAGTTTAGATTTCTTTACTATCCAGGGTAGTCAATTTCTTGGACTGTGGGACACCCTAGATCCAAAGTTAAGGATATTGTTAGAGAGTTCCTCCGTCTTCAGACTTTGGATTTACACTTCAAACTTTGGATTTACAATTTATAGTCAAAATTGTCAATAAAATAGGCAAACGCTTTAGATTCTTTAAGAATTTAGCATAGGAAAAAGAGCGATCGCTGCGGTTCCTACGGAATTGCGCTTTGCGCTAATCGCTCTTCCTTAAAAAGATCTTATAAAACCGCGTCTAACGCGAAATTGACTGGGGCTGTTTATTTGTTAGAGTCAGAGTCTCTTGAAGAATTGCCCGTAGTTCATCGCGCTTCTGATAGCTATCTAGCCGATGCAACACCCGACCACCCTGAAACAGAATGACCGTTGGGAGAGTAGCAATTCGGTAGCTGCTAGCCAGTCTAAGATTCTCATCGGCATTAATCCCGATGAGTTTCAGTTGTCCGCCCCACTCTGCCAAAAGCTGATTAAGCGACGGTTCGATTAAGCGACAAATACTACACCAGGGTGCCCAAAAATGAACAAGAACAGGAGTAGAAGATTCGAGGACCTCGCTTCTGAAAGCCTGCTCGCTGATTCCTGATTGCATAGTCCTATTTAATGAGTTTTACTAACGCTGGGATCATGCTACCAGGCTACGTTGCTTGTTGCATCGATCAAAATAGGGTGAAGCCACCAAAATAATCCAACAAATGCAGCCACTCCGACATAGGCAGGACGCAAAAATTCTGTCCACCTCAGAGGCTGTTTTCCTTGCGAAATCGCGAGAAACGGCACGATCGACGTGCGTTCTTTCACTGCTTCAAACGCCGCTCCGTACCGAGCCGTAAGGCGTCGGTCACCATGCCACACTCCGAATAGATGATGCAAAATCAATCCCAAAGAGGTGACGAGCGTAAACGTTGTTCCTAGCCAAAGCGTATGAGCAATACACCAAATCACTTGACCCACCATCTGAGGATGTCTTGTAATCCTGATAATGCCAGTCTCGTAGAGATGGACTTGGGGCTTCTGAATTGCGGCAATCTCTAAAAGATTAAAGGTTGCAGGATATAAAAAAAGAAACGAAATCGCTGACAGGATCCACACGATCGTACCGATGCCCGGAACTCCTCTGACGTCCCACAGGGTCAACCCATCGTAGCGATGATTGAAGAAATAAATGATCATGGGAACCGCAATCCCGAGACTAACTAGCGCAAAGCACACTCGATAAGGTCGCGCTCCAATTTTTTTCTCTGCCCAAGGACGTAATGCGGCAAGTCCGCTATGAGCGATCGCAAACCCAACCAATAGCCCAAGAATTACAAAGTGGCTAGGCGTCAACCAGTCAAACACCATAGAAAATTAAGAAGAAAATGTAGATCCGATATCGGTTACAGCTTAGCGCTTAGCCACACTTTCGGGTAATCAATTCGACATTGGCTCAGCTGCAATCCAGGAAGTAGCACGAGACGCAGGCTGCAATCTATACAATTTGCATCTAAATTAATCATTAATTCAGTAGAAAAGCGGAACTCGAACACCTTAAGTTCAGTCGCACTCGTTGCAATGGCGTGTAAGAGGTTATAGGTAAACCATCCATTGTGAGGAATTCCGAAAGCGGGATCAAGACTGTAGAAAACAGGATACGATTCTCCTTGCAAGGCTCTAGGAGATTGCTCATGAATAAGAGCAATTTCCGCAATTCCTGGTAAATTCAGAAAGTCCTTAGTATCCTCTCATGTATCACTTTTTTCGCTTAAGTTTCCCTACGCTGCTTGCCGTGCCCAGCGTTTAAGGAAATTTTGTAGATTAACTCAATTTGTAATTTTTCTTAAACCTTTTGTCGTTTAGCTAATAGGTTGCGCTCAAAACGTTAATGTACTGAGTCTATTTTTTACGCAACGCTCCTTACACACTTTTCTGGTTAAGCCGTATGTCTGACCTTCCTTTTACTCTGGATCAGTTACGCATTCTCAAAGCGATCGCCACTGAGGGAAGCTTTAAGCGCGCAGCCGATAGTTTATATGTTTCCCAACCCGCGGTGAGTTTGCAGGTGCAGAATCTTGAGCGGCAGTTAGACGTGCCGCTGTTCGATCGAGGCGGGCGACGAGCGCAGCTAACCGAGGCAGGACATCTGCTACTGAGCTATGGCGAGAAGATCTTGACGTTGTGCCAGGAGACGTGCAGAGCGCTGGAAGACCTACAAAATCTCCAAGGAGGCACATTAATCATCGGGGCGAGTCAGACGACGGGAACCTATCTACTCCCTCGGATGATCGGGCTATTTCGCCAGCAGTATCCGGATGTTGCGGTTCAGCTTCATGTCCACTCCACACGACGCACGTCGTGGAGTGTGGCAAACGGTCAGATCGATTTGGCAATTATTGGGGGAGAGATCTCCCCAGAACTTCAAGATTCTTTAGAAATTATTCCTTATGCTGAGGACGAACTCGCGCTGATTTTGCCGCCGACCCACCCTCTTTCTAGAACCGAAACAATTCAGAAGGACGATTTGTATCGATTGCAGTTTATTGCTCTCGATTCTCAATCAACGATCCGAAAAGTAATTGATCAGGTATTGGCGCGCTGCGGCATTGAAACTCGCCGCCTCAAAATTGAGATGGAATTGAACTCGATTGAAGCCATCAAAAATGCAGTGCAGTCTGGCTTGGGAGCATCATTTGTCTCTGTTTCTGCGATCGAGAAAGAACTCCAGATGGGAATGCTACACCGTGCCAAAATCGATGATGTCATCGTGAAGCGCACCTTGTCTGTCATTATTAACCCCAATCGATATCGTTCTAAAGCGGCTGATGCCTTTTGTCGCGAAATTTTGCCCAAGTTTACCCCTCGTGCTGTAAGTTTCGAGCGACGTGAATCTAAAAGCTATCCTGAACCCCAAAGTTTAAAAGCTATGCTTCAAGCCGCAAGCAATAATCGAGGAATACCAGAGATGGAAAATTAGCAACGAGGAAGCTGCTTCAGTAATCAAGCTGCGGATCTGTGTGAGATGGGATAGGACTTGAAATGTGGGGAAAGGTATAGAGGCAGCGTAGCTTTCTCGTGCTTGCTTATTATTGCTCGCGGACGAGAAACACTTATGACTCGCTGGCATTAGCGTGGCAAACTACTAGGAAGAGCTAGTTATACATAAGGAATACTCAGAACTAGTGCCACTCATCTTATCTTGCGGTTAAGTTAAATCTCAAATCCCCCTCTCCCTGTTATGCAGCTTCATTGCACTCGTCCGGGTTGTTCTCGACCAACTAATGTTTTCCCTGACCTTGATGATGCCGCAACCCTGAAAACGGTTCAGCAAAAGTTTTGTACTAACTGTGGAATGCCATTAATCTTGGTGGGTCGATACCTACCAGTCAAACTATTAGGACAGGGAGGGTTTGGGGCAGCTTTTTTAGGACGCGATCGCTACACGCCCGGATTGCGTTCTTGTGTAATCAAGCAATTTCAGCCTTCAGGGCATCTCAGCACGACACAGCTTAAGATTGCTCAAGATTTGTTTGAGCGAGAAGCACAGGCACTAGAACAACTGGGGCGGGAACATCCTCAAATCCCTGATTTATTCGCGTTTTTTGAACTCCCTGTTGCAAATTCATCGACAAAGCAGGACGATAAGTTTTTTTATTTAGTTCAAGAATTCATTGACGGGCAGACACTTGAAGACGAGTTTCTCCAGAAGGAAAAATTTTCAGAATCAGAGGTTATAGTCGTCCTCCAGGAATGTCTCAAGATTCTAGAATTCGTTCATGCGAATGGATCGATTCACCGAGACATTAAATTGTCGAACATTATGCGTCACCAGAATGGACGCATTTACCTGCTCGATTTTGGGGCTGTGAAATACGCTACAAAAGCCGCCGGAAACTCAAATTCTTCTACAGGAATTTATTCGATTGGCTATGCGCCACCAGAACAAGTGTCTGGGGGAGAGATTTATCCTTCAACCGATCTCTATGCATTGGCTGCAACGTGTGTCATGTTGCTCACGGGCAAGCCCCACAACGAATTGTTTGATGCCTACAGCAACACATGGAGATGGCAAAATTTTGCAACGCCCAGCCGTTCATTAGCAGACGTACTGGATCGAATGTTGCTTGCTAATCCGAGTCAGCGTTTTCAATCAGCACAAGATGTTTTAGATGCACTCACTTCTAAACCGCCTGCCATGAGTCCGCTGATCGCAACTCCATCTCCCCCTGCGACTCCCTTCTCTTCGCCTGCTCCTCCCTCTCCGCCTGTGCCTCAGAAATCTACACTTCCTGCATTATCAATGGTTAGCCTTTTGAGTGGAGCGGCTTTTACGGGTTTTGAGGCAGGATTAATTGCGATCGCGCTCGTCAGTTTGCTGGGAACAACCTGGATTAGCGGTAGCTTTTGGCTGATCCTGCTCGGCATTTTAGTTCTGGCACAGCGCCTCCGAGTCATTGAAAAAGTCGATTTGGTGATTCTAGGAGCCGTCACGTTTGGCATCGTCGGCTTCTTTGGTCAACTGCATCGAGCATCTACCTTTGTCGCGCTGGGAAACTCGTTTCTTAATGTGCTGTTTCTGGCAATTGTAGGAGGCTTGGTCGTGGTCGTGGTTGCGATTTTTTTCCAACTGATCTATAAGCTCGTTTCCAGAATTCTGTAACACGGTGCCCCAAAAGATGTCCCAAAAAAACGAAACCCCAGCCTTGATCATTTCGCTTTTGATTACCGCAGGATTATTAGGCGGCGGGTTTTGGTGGTTCATGCAACGATCAGGGATGAAATTCGATACGTCGTCCCCAGTCAGCCTGCAAACTGCTTCACTGCAAGACCGGATTAGTGCTGGAGAATGCATTCTTTTACCTTCAGAATCATCCAATCCAGAGTTCAATTCACTCAAACAGGCAGGCATAAACGCGATCGCAGCGGCTCAATATCCGGAAGCGGTGAGGATGTTTGAGTCTGCGATGCAGAAATATAAAAATGCGCCAGAGACGCTGATTTATCTCAACAATGCTCGAATTGGACAACGCAATGCCCACACAATCGCAGTTGCTGTGCCGATTAAAACAGATTTAGCTGGTTCTGCCGAGATTTTGCGCGGTGTGGCGCAGGCGCAGAATGACATTAATCGAGCAGGTGGAATAAACGGCGTAGCGTTGAAGGTTGCGATCTCGAACGACGATAACGATCCTGAAACCGCTAAGCAACTCGCCAATGCCTTTATTCAAGATTCCAATATTTTGGGCGTAGTCGGGCATTATGCCAGTGATGTCAGCTTAGCAGCAGGCAGCGTCTACAACTCCGGTCAGCTCGTGAGCATTTCGCCCACCAGTAGCACTGTGAAACTCTCAGGCTTGGGGAAATACGTGTTTCGCACCGTTCCTAGTGATTATGTTGCCGCCCGAGCGCTGGTAGAATATACGGCAAAAACGCTGCAACAGAAAACTGTCGCTGTTTTTTTCAATTCTCAAAGTGCCTACAGCCAATCGCTCAAGTCTGAATTTTTCACCGCCATATCGCTGGTCGGCGGACAAGTTTCAGATGAATTTGATTTATCGGGTTCTGATTTTAGTGCAGCACGGGCGGTTGACCAAGCCCGCAAGTCAGGAGCCAAGGCATTCATGTTGGCAGCCAACACGGGAACATTAGATCAAGCATTACAAGTCGTTCAGGTGAATCAAAAGGGCAGAGCTTTGCTAGGCGGAGATGATATCTACACACCCAAAACTTTAGAAGTTGGAGGACAGCAAGCGGAGGGCATGATCGTCGCAGTGCCTTGGCATATCGAAAGTAATCCGCGCTCGCCATTTGTAGTCGGGTCGCGTCAGCTTTGGGGAGCAGATGTTAATTGGCGATCTGCGATCGCGTACGATGCCGCGCAAGCGTTTATCGCGGCATTACAGCAAAATCCAACTCGACAAGGCGTACAGCAAGCCCTAGCTACCGCTAACTTTTCAGCAACAGGAGCATCTCAGACCGTGCGATTTTTACCATCGGGCGATCGCATTGCCGGGATTCAGCTGGTTAAAGTCGTTCCAGGCACTCGATCAGGGACAGGCTTTGACTTTATGCCGGTGGATCGCAATTAATTTTTCTCTGCAACATCACTGGGTTCTGTATGTCTCAAAAAAATGAAACACCTGCATTAATTGCTTCGCTTTTGGTAACGGCAGGACTCTTGGGCGGAGCATTCTGGTGGTTTACTCAGCGCTCAGGGAATTTTGGTGCACCGATAGTGCAAAGCAGCAATCCGACTAGTAAGTCAAACACTGCCCCAAATTCTGGGCAACCCAGTAGTGGAACATTCGCACAAGTTCAAAATGTTCCATCAGGATTATTTCGCTATGGTGGCAGTACCTCTTGGGCACCGATTCGACTTGCCGTAGATGGGGCACTGCAAGCGGCGCGTCCTGAATATCGCTTGCAGTATACAGAACCCGCCACAGGTAGTCCGGGCTCTGGAACGGGGATCAAAGCGTTGATTGATGGGAATCTCGCGTTTGCTCAGTCGTCGCGCCCCGTGAGTGATGAAGAGTATCAACGAGCGCAAATCCGAGGGACAACGCTAAAACAGATTGCGATCGCAGTCGATGGTCTGGCAGTTGCGGTCAATCCGAGTCTAAATGTTCCAGGCTTGAGCGTTGAGCAACTCAAAAGAATTTACACAGGGCAAATTAATAACTGGCAGCAAGTGGGTGGGCCGAGTTTGCCGATTACCCCTATTTCTCGCAGTGCGGAATCGGGTGGCACCGTCGAACTGTTTGTCGAGCAAGTGTTAGGCGGACAAGCGCTGAGTAGAAATGTGCAGATTGTTGGGACAACAACGGAAGCGTTACGACAACTTGGAGCCACACCCGGAGGAATTTATTTTGCCTCTGCACCCGAAGTTGTGCCTCAGTGTTCAATCAAGCCGTTACCCATTGGGCGATCGCTTGACAAACTCGTTCCGCCCTATCAGGAACCTCTGATTAATCAATGTCCTAATCAGCGCAATCAATTAAACACACCAGCATTTCAGAGCGGCGAGTATCCCCTAACCCGCAATTTGTTTGTGATTGTGAAGCAGGACGGAGGCGTAGAGCAGCAAGCGGGAGAAGCCTATGCGAATTTGCTGCTGAGCGAACAAGGACAAGAATTAGTGGCTAAAGCTGGGTTTGTGAGAAGCCGATAATTAGATTTCTTGCAGCACCCTTTCTGGAAATACCCTTTCTTGAGATGCCCTTTCTTGAGATGACTGTGCAGCATAGCGGGTACGGAGCTTATTGATAGCTACGATCGCGGGTTGGTGGTTCGCCTGATTGCCTTGTCGTCATTGGATTGTTCATCATGCACGTTTCGCGTGAGCCGAAGGCAACGCTATGACTTTGGTCGAGCAGTTTGATTGTTATTGTCCCCCTGTCTAGAACATTACCCGCTCCAGGGCTGTTTCATTGTCAAAAATAGAAATCTGGACACTCGATTCTCTCGTTTAGCATTCTTGAATTTTTTGAACCTCACAAACGAGGGCTTACGACTTCCAGATATCTCCTGATCACAATGAAACAGCCCTGCCCGCTCGACATAGTCCGTCTTATCCGTTATCAAAGCAGTAAAACGGTAAAGGGCAAAAACCCTCTTAAAGTAGTAGAAAGATCTAGATACACTGCTAGAACGTTGCCGTTTGGGATAGAAATCATTGACCGCACAACTTCGAGCCGAACACGTCAGTTTCGCGGCGGGACGCATTGCTACTAGAAAACTGAGTCCTGCAATGGGGCCGTGTGTGCTGCGATCGCTTTCCTTCAACGTCTTTAAAGGAGACCAGATCGCGATCGTGGGTGCATCAGGATCTGGCAAAACGTCTTTGTTAAAATTGCTTAACCGCCTTGCTGATCCCCTTGAAGGAACACTCTATTTAGACAAAATTCCCTTCCCCAAAATTCCAGTGCTCTCTCTGCGTCAGCAAATTATGCTCGTCTCGCAAGAGCCAAAACTGCTAGGAATGACAGTTCAAGAAGCAATTCAGTATCCGCTCAAACTAAAAGGGATGCCCCAACGAGAGATCGAACCATCCGTTAACGAGTGGATTGAGCGCTTACATATTCCTCGCGACTGGTTGGAGCGCACCGAACTTCAAATGTCTTTAGGAGAGCGGCAATGGGTTGCGATCACGCGTGCTCTCGTCTGTCAACCTGCTATTTTGCTGCTTGATGAGCCAACCGCTTCGCTCGACGTTGGACGACAAGATCATCTTCTCAGACTGCTTTCGGAACTTCCTCAAACGATTCTGATGGCCACTCATCACCTAGAATTTGCCGCACAATTTAGTGGTTCCTGCGGAGTTGCGCCCTGCACTAATCGAGTACTGCACTTGCAGCAAGGTGAACTGATCCAAGATTTGATGGCCCATCAAGTAGATTGGCAGGATCTAAGAGGTGCGATCGCCCGAATTGAAGCCGAAGAATCCGCAGAATGGGATTAGCGACCTGAGGCAACCGTCTTTCGGCTTGCCTGATGCCCGTTTTGAGAATATGAAGGCGCATTCAGCAATTCAAGATTGAGCCGATAGCCGACATTTCTAACCGTTTGAATTAGATTAGGCTGCCGGGGATCAATTTCGACCTTTTTTCGCAAGGACAGCACATGCGTATCCACCGTGCGGGGATTATCGATCGCATCGGGCCACGCCCGCTGCAACAACTCCGATCGGCTAAGCGCCGTTCCCCCCGCTTGAGCCAACACATACAGCAAACTAAATTCTTGGGGTGTCAGCTCGATCAGTTCACCCTTAAAATGAACCCGGCGATGCACCAGATCAATTTTGAGATCGCCAAAGTCCAGATGAGCAGGCGGAGCCGATGCCCGACGCCGACGCATCAAAGCCTCTACCCTGGCTAAAAACTCCTGCATACCAAAAGGCTTCGTCAGATAGTCATCGGCACCCGCTCGCAATCCTTCTACAATGTCTGGCTCTGATGTGCGAGCCGACAGCATCAAGATCATTGCCAGTTGTTGCTGCTGTAGCCAACGGCAAAACTCCACTCCATCTCCATCTGGTAAATCAGAATCGAGAATTACCAGATTCGGCTGACGCATCAGAAAGATCTCTCGCGCTTGGTGCAAATCAGCCGACTGATGGACGTGATATCCTGCCTGCTGTAAATGCCATCCAAGAAGCGATCGCAGATGCGGGTTCCCTTCTACGATTTGAATGTTTGAGGCTCCCACGGAGGCTGATTTCCCTTAGTTTGCTGCCTTTCAGATTAGCAAAGCCAATCAGTATCGGTTTGTAACGCCTGTTACCCAGGCTCTTGTCTAATCCTACACAAGGCAAAAAGTCTACCTCAAGTTTATGCCGTTAGGATTATGCAACATGGGGTGAGCTAAGAAGGGTTGATGTTAAGATTAAGACTAGGAATGTAAGTTCTTTACTACAGGACATCGTCGTCGTTTACACGGGACTTATGCTTCAAGACGCGCCCACGATTCGTTACTACCAAAGGCTCACCGACGCTCTGGTTGAGCATTGGAACCGGGGATATCGCTATGATGATCTCCGGATGTATATGGAGGGATACATCGCTTCTCTTCGTCACTCTAATGCGCTGGAACCGTTCCAGATTCATCGATTAGAAGAAGAGTTGACGCGATACCTCTATGACCCTTCAAATTTTGAGATGACGATGCCAGAACCAGACCGAGACTATCGTTAAGGAATACGTTAGGGCGCTGACCAAAGCGCCCTAACGCGTTCTTTGAGGACGTTCTAAAACGTTCTGGCAGAGGTTTGCGGATGTGTGACTCCTCCGGAAATTGCGCTCTGCGCTAACTGGATAATGAGGCATCGTCAGGCACTTTTGCGATCGGAGCCGATCGGCTTCAAGAAGTCTGCCTGATCGCGCCCTCTGGTGAGTCTTAAGATGCCAAAGCAACTTCTACAAGCTGCTGAAGTTCACCTTTTTGGTACAGCTCAATCAAAATGTCAGAGCCGCCTAAAAACTCGCCATTTACGTACACTTGCGGGATGGTAGGCCAATTAGAATATTCTTTGATTCCCTGGCGGATTTCAGGGTCTTCCAGTACGTCCACCGTTTCATAAGGAACGCCTAGCGCATTGAGGATTTGAACCACGTTGTTTGAGAATCCGCACATGGGCATTAGCTTACTGCCCTTCATAAAAACGACAATTTTGCTTTGTTTGACTAGATTGTCGATGCGATCGTTGGTGTCTGTCATAAGTGTTATTTAGGGATGAACTTCAGTAAAGATGGATTAGGGCTTTGCTGCCCATTCTTCGGGAGTAAAGGTGTTGAGCGATAGGGCATGAATCGCTTCTGATGCCATCGCTTGCTTGACTGCGCCATAGACAAGCTGATGCTGCTGCACGCGGCGTTTGCCCTCAAACGACGAAGAGACAACGGTGACATCAAAATGCTCCCCATCTGGGCTGACAACGCTTACTTGAGAATTTGGCAACCCAGCCTTGATCATCGCTTCAACCTGATCCGGGCTAATCATTCCTGCTCCTCTCACTGACTGCAAAGACTTCTTATAGTCTAACTGGTTAGGGAAAGCGATCGCTCGATCAGCAGGATAGATGGGGAGCGCGATCGCAGAAAAGTGATTTGCAGTGCAGGGTTAGCTAGTCGGAGGCCGTTTACCACGCTACTAGTTGCAGATTCTCCACTTCTTGAAAATGGGCATTGCCAGTCACAAGCGTCAAACCAGATTGCAATGCTAATGCTGCAATCCAAACATCATTTTCAGGTAATGAACGGCCCTTAATTCTTCACCTGTTCTCGCGTCAGCATAGTAACGAGCCGTATCAGCATTACACTCAATTTGCTGTTTATAATCAAGTTCCTCAATCCGCTTTAGATTCTCCTGAAAACAAATTTTCCTGAAAACGCCTTGATTTCTTTGCGCCATAGTGCAACTCTTCGATCACAATACTTGGAATTAAAGATCCACTACTGTAAACAACAGCCCCAGAAATTTCTAATTTTCTAAAAAATGTCGTAAACTTTTGTTAATGACATTCATATACCGCGATGACCACCCCCGGATTTGGCAAGAAAGTTCACCAAGAGAAAAAGCAGTCTCAGGGCGCATCAAAGCGAGAGAAAGCCTCGAAGCAGT
Organism: Myxacorys sp.; assembly: GCF_059501405.1. Classification (NCBI taxonomy): domain Bacteria; kingdom Bacillati; phylum Cyanobacteriota; class Cyanophyceae; order Leptolyngbyales; family Leptolyngbyaceae; genus Myxacorys; species Myxacorys sp. The sequence goes on along the minus strand of NZ_JCACCM010000164.1, from coordinate 77,323 downwards.
ATGACGAATTTAAGTCGAGCGGGCTGCCGGAATATGAGATTTACATGCGGGTCAAAGATAAAAAGCCTTGGTTTCCGGTGGGCGCGATCGCGGTGAAACGTTCTAACCAAATTAATGCGGCAATTTATGGCAATGAAGAAGAATTGCTAAAAGGCGCGTTTCGCCTGTTTCCGATTCTCAAGAAAAATAAAGAGAATCTGGAATATGGCTATCGCTTAAAAGAATACAAGGACGAGCCGATCGAACTCGCTACACGTCCAGCGACGAAAGCTTTAGGTGGTGTTCAGCAAGCGATTTCGCAAGTCGGCGACAAAATTAGCTCGCTGTTTAAGAAAAATTAGAAATTTATAGCCTGTTGCAGGCATTACGAACTTAAAAGGCTGGAAGACGCTGTGGATTTTGCGTGCGGTTACGATTCGCTTCGTTAAGCTCCGAATTGTCTTTCTAGGCTTGCGCTCTGCATCGATCGCGCACTTCATAGATCGAAAACTGCATAATTTGTCTTTAACTATAACTACATAAACTTGCCTAGAGAGAGTATTGACGAAGTTTTCCATCCGGGTTAACTTCGTGAGGGCTTAGCTAAAGCATTGGATTCACTGCGCCAACTTGATGTACTTAACCCTTGACCTGGTTTTACATCTCTTAGGCTAGCTTGTGCATCTTAGCGTTGTAAATTACGTTTCGCTTCGCAAACAGCTTCTCAATCATTTCTACGTAAACAAAGGTATTACCGAGATGAAGACAGTTTTTGGAATCGCTTCTGCATTACTAATCGGTGCAGAAGCATTGGCGATGGGACAAGCGACAGCAATTGGCACTGAGTCTACCCTAAAGGAAACTACACAATCTTTTCAAATTGCTCAGGTAACAAAAACTCCGATGCCGGCACAACCTGTCGAAGTTAAGAAGCCGACTAGCGCCATGACATTTGGCTTGGCAGACGGAACGCGGGTCAAGATGAAGTTTAAGCAAACCGTTTCTTCTAAGACGGCGAAACAAAACGATCCAATTGAATTTGAAGTTACTGAAGATATTAGAATTGGCAATACTACCGTGATTGCTAAAGGAGCAACAGGAAGAGGCGTTGTCACTAAAGTACAGCGTTCTGGAATGCTGGGTCGGAAAGGCAAATTAGAAATTGCGATTAATGATGTTGATTTGACGAGCGGTGAACGAATTGCAGTTCGAGCAAGCCAAGAAAGCGGAGGAGGCAATTCAGGCGGTGTGATTGCGTTGGCGGCAGTTATTAACCCACTTTTCTTGCTGATGAAAGGCAAGAATGTGACTTACGAAGCCGGGACAGAAACTTCGGTTTTTGTTGATGGTAACTTTCAACTGGATCAAGCTAAATTTGTCAGGTAGCAGCTAGTAGTTCACAACTTAATTACAGAACAAACGCTTGAAATCATGATACGGAGGGGGTTTCATGAGAATTATTACATTCAGATCATGAAACCCTATGAATAGGTTGCTCTACTTCTGTATGCCTTGTGAATTGAAGGACGATCCTCTAACAAGTGTCTCCAATAACAAGTATCCCCATGCGCTCACTTTAGACGTGTTTTCAGAGATACCAAAGTCAGCGATCGCATCAAATGCATTGAAGTAGCGAAATATCAGAGCATATGTGGCATCCACGCGCGAAAAAGAACGCAGCCATTGCAACAAGAATGCTGGAACCGACGTCTATAGAAAAGAGTGCAAATGAGTTGAATTAACAGCGATCGATCTGCATGTTGATCTGCGCAATCAGTAGGTTGTAATTAGGCAAATTGAATATTGGCGCATGAGATATTGTGTAGCAAATTCAGCAACAGCGACTGAAAAAGGCATCCGATTGCTTAAGTTAGAACTCAGTCACAATGCTTCTCAGAGCTTTTCAAAATAGGGCAAACGATCATGTATACAACCCAAAAAACATTTAAGTCCTCCCGCCAAGTCATCACGGTTGCGCTAACTGGACTGCTCCTAATATCTAGTGCAGCCGTATCAAGACAATCTGCACTGAGCGCTCCACTCAAGGCTGAAGTTGCTCAGCAATCGCTACAACTGCCTCAATCAGTCGAACAAAAGGTTCGCCAAGATTTGGCACAGCGTCTCAACGTGCCAGTACAGGATCTGAAGATTGCCAGTTTCAGTCGGGAAACGTGGCCTGATGGTTGCTTGGGGTTGGGGGGGCCAGCAGAAGGTTGCTTGCTAGCTCAGGTGGCAGGATGGCGAGTGGAAGTCACTGATGGACAGCAAACGTGGGTCTATCGAACCGACAAAACCGCCAACGCACTCCGATTAGAACCACAATCTAACACTGTCGTGTTGCCGTCAGCCGTTCGTCAACGCCTGATTCGCAGGGTGGCTAGAGAGATTCGGATTCCAGCGTCTCGGTTACGCATTGCAGAAGTTAAATCTGCCGTTTGGGATGGCTGTTTGGGCATCTTTAAACCGGGACAAGCGTGTACCAGAATTGCCCTTCAAGGATGGCAAGCCATTTTGACGGGAGGCGATCGCAGTTGGGTCTATCACCTCGATCAATCGGGGAGCCGGATAGCCCAAAATCCAACAGCGAGCGGCAGCCGAGGTGGATTAGTGCCTTCGTTTATTCCAGAGCAGAACATCATTCCTACGCTCGAACCCAATGTCATCTTTCAATCCACGATTAGTGGAGATCTTTCAGGAAAGGTGACGCAAACCTCTTTAACGGCTGACGGTGTGATCACACGATTGGTTACTGCCCCAAATATTCGCTCTCGTCCTGTCGTGTTGAAGCGGTTAACTGAGCAGCAGGTGCAGCAGTTTCAACAGGTCTTGCAAAACCAACGGTTCAGCAATCTCAATGCTCTAAGATATTTGAGTAGCGCAGCATTTGCAGATTATCCGACCACAACCCTGCAAGCGATGGGAAGCACTGTTCAATATATTGACCTGGAAAAAGACAATCTTCCCGAAGCATTACGGCAAGTGATTCAAAGTTGGGAAAAGCAGGAGAAATAGAATGACGGCGGGTTGTGTTGCAAAAACCAAGTTAGGATGTGCCTTGCAATTTTTGTGACATAACCAAGCCTATGTAATCTGTCACTTGCAGGGTTTGTTGCAGGGAGGAACGGTTAGTGCCAGTGCCTGAACGGATGCTTCGCTAAATTTGAATTGTAATACCGCAGATCGCTAGACACTTCTTGTCCAATCCAACTAGGAAGCGCGATCGCTTGGGCTTCATCAGCCAACTCTACTTCCGCGACGATCAGTCCCGCATTTTCACCCAAAAATTCATCGACCTCCCAAACTAATCCATCTAGAGGGATTCGGTAGCGATGTTTCTCAATCAGAGGCGGATCGCAGAGTGTATCGAGCAGTTGCGCAGCATCTTCAAGGGGAATCTCATACTCAAACTCTGATCGCGAAATGCCTTGCGTTTTTCCCTTAATCGTCAAAAAGCCTTGCTGACCTGCAATTCTCACTCTCACCGTCCGTTGATCGGTGGTTGGAATATAGCCTTGACGATAGAGCGTTCCCGTGGCTAGGGTACGCCAATCGTCGTTGCTCACTAAAAATTTACGCTCAATTTCCATCATGACCTCTTAGCTTGTTTGTTCACGTAAATATAAGAAGGCTGAAATTTCTTCAGATGTTGGCTGAGCCGCGATCGCGCCCGCCCGAACCGTTGTCAATGCTCCGGCAGCACTGGCATACTGCACCACTTGTCGCACTACTTGCGGATCTTTAAAGTCTTGTAAATTATGGTGGCAAAGTTGATGCACAAATCCGGCTAGAAAGCTGTCTCCGGCTCCGGTCGTATCTTCAACATCAACCTTGAACGCGGGAATCGTGCCTTCGTTGGTTCCCAAGCAGTAGGCTAAACCGTGTTCCCCTTTGGTGACAAGCACGCCTTCAAGCGAACCGAGTCGATATGCGATCGCGCCCGGATCGGTCGTTCCAAACAGCCACTCGGCTTCTTCTTCTGCCAGTTTGAGAAAATCAACGCGCTTGATCATCTCGTGAATTAGCGGCGGTGCTGCTTCTGGATCGTTCCAAAACACCGGACGCCAGTTGACATCTAGTACGATTTTGACGAAAAACTGTTCGGCAAGAGATAGTGCTTGTGCGATCGCGGCTTGGCTGTCCACATACGCTAACTCCAGTGTGCCAAGCACGAGGTAATCTGCTTGCTGAAACAATTCCACGGGCAGGTGCTCGGCTTGGAGATGAGTATCGGCAAATTCGTCGGACGAGCGCTGGTCACCAAAGGCAACAAAACTGCGATCGCCGCTATCGGAGCGCAACACTAGCACGGTGCGCGTCGGAGCCGTAGGATGAAATTGCACTCCCCGCGTATCAACCCCAACCGTTTGCAGCAATTTGACAAGCGATCGCCCCTCTTCATCCTCTCCAATACAGCCGACAAACGCTGTTGGAGTGCCCAATTTTGCTAGGGCACAGGCAACATTTGCAGGCGCACCTCCAGGGTAAGATGTCCATGACGTGACCGCTTCGAGCGGGCGTCCTGGCTGGTCGGCAATACGATCAAATAGAATTTCACCTAGACAGATTACACGCGGATTCAGCACAGCTATTTCCTTGAGGTGTCATTTATAGTGTATTTGCCAGAATTGCTCGAAACCTAAAGAAACTCTTAATTCCCTTATCAATTGACCTATGGCATCTTCTCTACCTCCCGGATCAATGGGGTTACCGCTCATTGGTGAAACGCTTCAGTTTCTGACCGATCGCAATTTTGTGCAGAAACGCTATCAGCGTCACGGTTCGGTGTTCAAAAGCCACATCATAGGCAGACCAACCGTGTTTATGGTCGGGCCAGATGCCGTAGAGTTTCTGCTCTCTAGCGGATTCGACAATTTTTCGTGGCAAGATGGGTGGCCTGACACGTTCAAGATTTTGTTGGGGCGATCGCTGTTTGTGCAAGAGGGCGAAGAACATCGTAGAAATCGACGGCTGATTATGCCTGCGTTTCACGGAGCAGCATTAGCGCGATATTTCTCATCAATGGAAGAGATTACGCAGCAATATTTAAAGAAATGGGAACAACAGCAGACTCTCCAATGGTATGAAGAATTTAAGCAACTGACCTTTGATATTGCCAGTCAAATTTTTCTAGGAACACCACCCGGCGAAGAAACAGAACGCTTAAGCCAGTTGTTTACCACCTTAACAAGCGGGTTGTTTAGCTTTCCAAATCTTCCCGGAAGCCAGTTTAAGAAGTCTCTCGCCGCTCGAAATGCCCTTTTAGATCATCTTGCCATTGTAATTAATCAGCGAAAAGAAAATCCCACCGACGATGCGTTGAGTTTGCTGTTAGATGCGCAAGATGAAGAGGGAAATCGCCTAAGTTTTGAAGAAATTCGAGCGCAAGCGATGTTACTCCTCTTTGCAGGACATGAAACCACAACGTCAGTGCTAACGTGGTTCGCGCTAGAGGTAGCCAGAAATAAAGGTGTGTATCAAAAAGCAAAGGCAGAACAGCAGACATTTAGCGATCCTGTGACATTGGAGCAGATCAGCAAAATGCCCTATCTCGATCAGATATTCAATGAGATTGAACGCTTGCATCCCTCTGTCGCCGGCGGCTTTCGAGGAGTTGTTAAATCGTTTGAGTTCAATGGTTATTCCGTTCCGGCAGGGTGGTTGGCGCAGTACTCAATTTTGCACACGCACCGCCTTCCCGAAGTGTATCCCGAACCGGAGAAATTTGACCCCGATCGCTGGCACAACACGAAGCAAAAGCCGTTTAGTCTGATTGGGTTTGGAGGCGGTTCTAGAGTGTGTATCGGATTAGCGTTTGCCAAGTTAGAAATGAAGTTAGTGGCGGCGCATTTACTACGGCATTACGAATGGGAACTGTTGCCCGATCAACGCTTGGAACCCGTACAGATTCCAACTCGCCGACCCAAAGATGGACTGCGGGTGATCTTTCGCTCTGCAATCGACTAGCAGAACGGGTTGGAGCAATCTGCCATACAATAACGATCTTGCCTCTAGTCGCTATTACCATGAGTTATTTTCGTCCTGCGATCGCAGCTATGAAGGGTTACATTCCCGGTGAACAACCCAAACCCGGAACCCAAATCATTAAACTCAACACGAACGAAAATCCCTATCCGCCATCGCCCAAAGCGCTAGAAGTTCTACACCATCTCGATAGTGAGTGGTTACGTCGCTATCCTGATCCGTTTGCACGAGATTTTTGTCAGGCAGTCAGCGAGGCGCTGGGTGTACCTGCTGATTGGATCATTGTAGGCAATGGCAGTGATGACATTCTTAACGTGTTGGTGAGAGCCTGCGGAGAAGGGCGCGATCGCACAATTGTTTATCCAACTCCAACTTACGTGTTGTACCGCACGCTATCTGCGATGCAGCCTGCGGAAGTCGTTGAGATTCCCTATTCGTCAGACTTTAAACTACCCATTGACGATCTTGTTGCCGCAAATGGCGCAGTAACGTTTATAGCGTCTCCCAATAGTCCATCCGGGCACGTTGTTCCGCTCGATGACTTGCATGAGTTAGCAAGACGGCTACAAGGCGTATTAGCGATCGATGAAGCTTACGTTGATTTTGCTGACTATTCTGCGCTTCCTTTAGTATCTCAATATGAAAACGTGATTGTGTTGAGAACCCTATCGAAAGGATATTCGCTAGCCGGATTGCGAATGGGGTTTGGAATTGCGAATCCAGCCTTGCTAGAAGGATTGTTCAAGGTGAAGGATAGTTATAACATCGACGCGATCGCAACCTTAGTCGGCACTGCCGCTATGCGCGATCAAGCTTATAAAGAGGCGTGCGCTCAGAAAGTCAAAACATCACGAGCAAAACTGACAGTCGATCTCAAGAATTTAGGGTTTACCGTAGGTGAGTCTCACGGGAATTTTGTTCTTGCAACTCCCTTATCGCAGAAGGCAGAAGACCTATATCTAGGACTAAAAGATCGAGGTATTCTTGTTCGTTACTTCAACCAGCCTGGATTAGATGACAAGCTCCGAATTACAGTTGGAACAGAAGCGCAAAATCAACGCTTGATCGAAACTCTGCTTAACCTAGAATCAGCCAGCCGTCACCTCTAATGATTTCTCTCCTAACTCATGCCTTACCGCTATCTTCTGTTCTACAAACCGTATAACGTTCTAAGCCAATTTACCGATAACAGTCCGCCAGGTCAAACACGACTAACCCTTAAAGATTTCATTCCAATTCCTGATGTTTATCCTGTTGGACGTCTCGATCACGACAGCGAAGGACTAATGTTGCTGACTAATCATGGACAGCTTCAACATCGCCTCAATGACCCAAAATTTGAGCATCCGCGCACCTATTGGGTACAAGTTGAGCGCGTTCCAACTGAAGAGGCGCTGGATATTTTGCGACAGGGCGTTAAAATTCAAGACTATAAAACGCGCCCTGCTCGCGTATCGATGATTGCCGAACCTGATCTGCCCGATCGCGATCCACCGATTCGGTTTCGGAAGCAGATTCCGACGGCATGGCTCGAAATCATCCTCACTGAAGGGAAAAATCGCCAGGTCAGACGCATGACCGCCGCCGTCGGCTTTCCGACATTACGTTTAATAAGAGTCGCGATCAACACTTCGCCTACAAATCTACCTCTTCAACTCACTGGGCTTGCTCCCGGACAATGGCGCGATTTAACACCTGAAGAAGTACAGTCTGTGCTGAAGCTCTTCCATCGAAGATAGACTCGCTCCGATGGAGAGATTACCTCACCTTAGAGACTAGATGTTTTTCCCGTTTCAGCTTGTGTTGGAATTGGTTTTACATCTGTATAGCCCATACCGTGAGCAATTTCTCGCAGCAACGAGATTTGCTGCTCAAAATCTAGCGCTTCAATACTACTCAAGCTTGCATTAACCGAGTCGGCTGCATTGTAGTCACTTGGCATTCCCACAACCGTTTCACCCATGCGTTCTGCCCAATCAAACCAAATTAGCAGTTGGTTGTTTTCTTTGATCGCCCCATAAGCGTGGGAATACTCAGTGTCAGCACCATTTACAATGTCACGCATCACGTTGAGCTGATCGTCATGAGAAAGATTGTAAAAAGTATCCGATAAAAGAGGCGACAACTCCGGTTCAGCAGCCGTTGGGTCAGCCGGGGTCACTGAATCTCCCATCTTTTTGTAAACGTAATAGAGCAAGGCTAGCTTGTCGTCCGTGCCTAACTTTTCATACGTTTCTATTGCCTTTAATGTCTTTTCATCTAAATAGTCTGATCGCTCTGTGTTCTGATTTGCAGACTCAGCCATAATCTATTCTCCAGCTATAACGTTTCAGTCGCTTCAAGGTGTATCAGGTTCGACCATTGGGCGTCGCCTTTCTCTAGAACGACCTTGCGATCGCTTTCTAATCCTCCTAATGAAAGAGATCGGAAATCCCCCTTCAGAAGGTTTAAGACAGTGGGTGCAATTCTGATAGGGTGACAGCAAGTTCAGATTTTCAGATTTGATAGAGTGTGCTGTTTGGACTTAACTTATTACCAGGAGCTTGTTATGTCAGAAACTAATAAAGATTTCAATCAGACTTACGACGCTGAGGAAATGACAGAAGAGATTGAGAGCGGCGATCGTCCTGCTCCTAACGTTGATGTTTCAGCAGACTATGAAGCTTCCAAAGAACTCAGCGTCAGCAGCGTTGATCAAAGTGGGGAAGGCGCTAAAGCTGCTGAAGCTGCTACTGCACCTCAGTTTAAAGTTCCTGAAGCCGAAGAGACCAAAACTAGCGCAGAACCTACAGGTGATCCGAGCGCATACAAGCAGATGGCTGGAGAAGTGAATTCAGTTTCGGGCAGTACAAAAACTGATGGCGATCCCGTCAAAAAGGCAATGGATCTCGGCACGCCTGGTCAGTCGTAGATCATTTCACCGTCAGATCGGCGAACAGAGCTTAGCGATTAGAATCGCTGCTATGTGACTAAAGGTTGCTGATTTATGAGTTTCTCAGTTTAGGGATGGAACGCTGAGCGCTGCCATAATCTGACAGGCGGGCGTTGTATAACGGCAACTTTATTGTTTGTTCAACTCTAGTCGTTAAGCTTGTCGAACTATGGAATTTTAAGATGTGAGCAGAGGTCTTCTGCTGTTATTCTACTTTTGCAATGGAGTAGGGTTAAGCATGTCTCCGCCCGATGGTCTCTGCATTAATCGCTGCGAAATGGCCAATCCTATCAAAACCGAAGCTAGAAACACTAACATCCCAATCAGCGCCAAGGTTCGGTAAGTGCGGCGTTGATCTAGTCGGAGAGTGGGATATTTGAGTTTTGAAGGCAACACTGTTTCTTTAATCTGAGCTAAGTTATGGCGAGTTAGCGTTGTCGCTAGTTCATTGCCCAAATTTGCCCGCCGAATTCTCAGTGCTTCTGTTAGCGCATCGTAAGCCTCTGTAATACGTTCTTGGCAAAACGAGAGCGTTCCCAATTGATGCATTGCCCACGCTTCGATCTGCTCATCACTCAGTGCCCATGCCGCTTTCAAACTCCAGCGCAACGCCTGTCGCCATGCTTCCCATTGGTTTCCCAACACAAGTGCTACTTCAATAGCAGAAATTAGCCTTAGCCCATCTCTCCACCGCCGTTGCTCCATCATCCAGTGAAGCCCATACATCAGAACTCGATGTTCTCCTAAAATCTCAGTATGCTGAGATTGATGCGTTTCTGCCCAAGGAATGAGATATGCGATCGCCCGCTCCATCCAAGGTGTGGCATTAAACTCGGCTTGCAACACATCGGCTAATCCGTCGGTCAATACGTAGCGATCGTTGATGCATTGAATTAAATGCCGCTCCAAAAGCGACTGCAAACTTGGGTATGGATTGGGCGGCCCTACCATTGCTGCAATTTGTTCTGCTCTCAGCCCAGTTCCTCCCATTGCTGTTAACAGCGCCACAATCCACCGTTGGGATTTCGGCAACGATGCCAAACTCAAGCGCGTAAACGTGCGAATCGGCTCGTTGGTCTGGATGTACTGAAGCGTGTGCTCTAGAGATACTCTGTCTTCTCGCACAAGAGCTGCCGCTTGCAGCAATCGCTGCGGATTTCCTTCGAGCAATTGCCAGAGCGATTTGAGTGTGGTCTGTTCAAAAGGCCGTTGCTCTGGTGTAACAGGTGCGCGCCCGTGAGAGGCGACTTGTCCTAGCTCTCGTTCGAGCAACAGGCAGGTCTCTTCTAACGTCAACCCTGACAGTTCGATTAGCAGAGGCGACTCTGAAGCAACCGTCACCTCTGCTGTGCCAACTCGCCGCCTTGACGCGACAATTAAGGTGCAATTAGGCAGTGCAGCTTTGATCCGATTGATTTCAGGCTCAGTCAGGGTTGGCGAGTCAAGCGCGATTATGGCGCAGCGAGCGCGCAACGCTCGCTGCATTTCGTGAATTGAACGCTGAACACCCGTAGGAGTCGTATAAAACGCCTCAAATAAGTGTTGAAACACCTCTGAAACGGTTAGCGGTTGACCAATGTAAAACCGATTCGGCTGAGCAAGCCCTTCAGAGTTTGCACCTCCAGGACTAACTTGCGGATGCAAAATCAGTTGTTTCAAAAAAGCCGATTTTCCGACTCCGGGTTCTCCACAAATCTCAAGCGTTCGATGAGTGTGTAATGCCGATCGCGCCAGTTCTAACTCAGCTTTGCGTCCGATTAAATTGGGGGCGTCCGGCAACTGGCTAATCGGTGTAGCTCTTAGCATTGGCGCTGCCACTGGCGTTTCTGTAACCGTTAGCAAAACCCCGTGCTTTGACCCAACGGCTAAACGGTACTGACCGATTGCTACATGTCCAATAATTTCATGCTCAAGCGCTGTCTCCAGGGAATCAGAAAACGTAGAGTGAAACATAAGACCGGCTTGATAGAGAATGAGGAAGCATCACGATAGACTGTCAACAAAAATTAGACATAAGACCGCTCAGCTTATGCGGAGCAACCTGTCTTAATTTCTTTGTTTTGTTCGAGCACCCCTTAGCATAACAAGCCGAATCTGAGGGAATAGTATATCGCGGATCAAACTGGGCTGGGCTCGGCGCTTTCTGCCTCTGTTGATCGATGGATTTCCGTGCTCCTCAAAGGTGGTTTAGACCGCAGCTGATCGAGGGTTTCAACGAAGCTCTCAACGTTCTCAAAGTCGCAGTACACAGACGCATAGCGAATATAAGCTATTTCACTGAGCGATCGCAGATGCTGCAACACCAAATCGCTAATTTCGCGGCTCTCAATTTCTCGGTAGGTGCGCTGCTGCAACTCAGCCTCTACCGCACTCACCAGCGCTTCGACCTCAGCTTCTAGAACGTGGGTGCGATCGCAGGCTCGAATCACTTCCCGCAGCAGCTTTGAGCGATCAAACGATTGCCGTTCTCCGTTCTGGTTAATCACGACAATCGGCGCAAACTCAATTCGCTCATAGGTCGTGAATCGATGGGTACACTTCAAACACTCCCGTCGTCGCCGGACACTTTGCCCGCTCTCCGCCGATCGTGACTCCAAAACCCGATTTTCCAGATGATGACAAACAGGACAGCGCATAATTTCTGTTGACCAAAGAAATAGTAGCTCACGCATCCCTAAAGGTTCTTAGGGAGCAATCTGAATCCCTTCTAAATCCTGTTGTGAATCTCTGTAAAGGCAATTGTAAATGCAACAGCAGTCACAGTAGAGTCAGCATCAGGGGTAAAACGCCCCCAAACTGGCTTGCGTCTTATAAGTCCCATCATACCCCTAGTGTGTTAAGTCTCAGAACTTTTTCTCTTCCGCTATCGGCAGCGTTGTTTTTTTATCGTGATTTTCGTTCCAATTAAAGGGCACATATTCAGCAACGCGTTGCCGAATATAACTTTTTTCTGACGTGGATCTCCTGCTTGGTGCGATCTTGATCACAAACATTCCTTCACACTCGTTAGAACTGGACGGACGATGGGCAACTTTACTAAAGAAGACGGAGACAGTCATTTCCCCCTAGATTGTGTCTTCCCATCAGCCCGTTGTCCCCTTGCTGATGCGCTACTTCTGCCAACGTTCTCTCAGCGCCAAATTGCCCGTTTTTTTGTATTCCTCTTGCCGTCTTTCCGAGCAAGACTCCTTCAGCATCCCAACCATTAAGGCAACCCGTATAAATTCTATTATGAAGCAGCGATTCACGCCGTGTTCCCGGTGGGCGTTGGGGCTGGTTACGCTCTGCCTCCGCCTGTTTCTTCTGTTAGTGCCCTCACAGCGGGAGTGTGACGCATGATATCTTCTGACGTTAAAAAGCAGAAACTCTTGGTCGTGGATGACGAGCCAGATAACCTTGACTTGCTCTACCGCACCTTTCATCGCGAGTTTCGAGTGCTAAAGGCAGAAAGCGGGCCAGTGGCGCTACAGCTATTAGAGCAAGAGCCAGATATCGCGGTGATCATCTCCGATCAGCGCATGCCGTTAATGAGCGGTACAGAGTTTTTGAGCCTCACCGCCGCTCAGTATCCCGATATTATTCGGATTATTTTGACGGGTTACACCGATGTAGAAGACTTGGTAGAAGCGATCAACTCTGGCAAAGTCTTCAAGTACGTCACGAAGCCGTGGGATGATGAAGAACTCAAACTGGTGGTGCGACAAGCAGCAGATACGCACAATGTTCTGAAAGCCAGAACTCAAGAGCTTCGACGCACCTTACGGCGAGAATCGCTGCTCAATGCGGTCACTGGCACAATTCGCAGTGCCTTGAGCTATGAGGAAATTTTGCAAACGCTCGTTGAAAAAGTTGGCAGCACCTTAGAAGTGAGCCACGCGATCGTCCGCTCTGTAAAAGATGGCGAGTTTGACGCTCAAAACTTTAGATTTTCTGCTTCTGAGATAGAAGAACCGACCTGCTTTGTTCCTCCCATTTGGAAAACATCTCAGATTGAAGTTATTCAAGACAGCGAAAGCGATCTGCGAATAGAGCAGGATAGTCTTCAGCCGCTCTATCAGCAGACGGGCATTCGCTCTAGCCTCATTGTGCCGCTCGCCTTTCAATCTGAACTGATGGCAGTTCTAGCGCTTCATGTGTGTGGTGAACCGCGCCAATGGCAACAAGAAGAAGTAGAACTGATGGGCATGGTGGCAGATCAATCTGCCTTAGCGCTCTCTCAAGCCCGCGCGTATGAAAAAGTCCGGGCACTGGCAAAACGGGAAGCACTGATCAATACGATCACAACCGCGATCCGATCGAGTCTTGATCGGCAAAAGATTTTCTCTGCGATCACCCAGCAACTCGGACAGGGCTTAGAAGTCGATGGCTGCGTTCTGTCGCTGTGGACAGAAGACGATGAATTTGTTGAATGTGTCGCTTTGCATGATGGCAGTTGGCAAGCGCCACCGGAACAGTATGAATTACCTGAGTCGAGCATTCCCATTGCGGGCAATCCGGTTCTGCAACAGCTAATGGCGACGCAACAGCCAGTTGTTCTCAATAGTTTGGCGAACCACCCAGAAATGGATCATCTAGAGTTTCGCTCGCCCACCTGTGCACTGCTGGTCGTTCCGTTGATTGCAGACGGCAAAATTATTGGCAGCATCTCTTTGCGGCAAAATCACTATCCTCGCTATTGGCAAGCGGCGGAGATTCAATTGGCTCAGTCCGTTGCGGCTCAAGCCGCAATCGCGGTGCAGCAGTCGCGCCTCTACGAAACCACGCGTAACCAAGCCGAGAAATTGATCGAACTCGATCGGCAAAAAACGGAGTTCTTTCAAAATATCTCCCACGAGTTCCGCACGCCCCTGACGCTGATGGTCGGACCGCTTGAAGGGGCAGTGGCTCAGCAGCAAGGCTTATCCTTTGAGCAATCGACGATCGCGTTGCGAAATTCTCGTCGTCTGCTTCGATTGGTCAATCAACTTCTAGATCTACAGCGCCTCAATGCTGGAAGAATGCAGCCCAAGTTTCAAGCGTGCAACTTGACAGACTTTGTGGCTCAAATTGTCGAGACCTTCCGCGCCTACTGTGAGAAAAAGGGACTCACCCTCTCGACCGAGTTGAGCGACTGCCCGCCAATATACCTGGATGCCGAAAAGTTTGATAAAGTCCTGTACAACTTGCTCTCCAACGCGATGAAGTTTACACCTGCGGGTAAGAGCATCACGGTGACATTGCAATCAGATGGCGAACAGTGCATTTTGCAGGTGCGCGATCGCGGTATTGGCATTCGCGCCGATCAGCTTCCCTGCTTGTTTGAGCGATTTCGTCAAGCAGAAGGCTCGACTAACCGTAGCTTTGAGGGCACAGGCTTAGGACTTGCTCTAGTGAAAGAATTAGTCGAAATTCATGGCGGGCAGGTCACGGTAGACTCTACCTACGGTGAGGGCACAACCTTTACAATTCGCCTGCAAACTGGCTCAGATCATTTGCCGTCTGAGCAAATTCAAGACTCCTTAGCCGAAGTTCAAGCAAGTCGGGCTTCGATCGAGTTAGCAGACTTAGAGACCGAACTGCAAGACTTTGCAGACTCCTCAGATGTGCTCAACCCCGAATTAGTTGTGCCTCACAGTTCTGATCAGCCCAGAATTTTAGTCGTAGACGACAATCCTGATTTGCGTTCCTATGTGTCAGGCATTTTGCGACAGCAGGGCTATCTCGTTTGGACTGCCCGCAACGGTGGGGAAGGCTTTGAACATGCTCAAACGCTGCGTCCGTCGCTGATTGTCACCGATCTGATGATGCCTAAGGTATCCGGTCTCGACCTGATTCGGATGCTGCGAGAGCAAGACGATTTGAAAGGAATTCCGGTCGTGCTGTTGACGGCAAAAGCCGATGAAGATACTCGCATTGAAGGCGTTGAGCGAGGAGCGGATGCCTATCTATCCAAACCGTTCAACGATCGCGAACTGTTGGCAGAAGTGCGTAACTTACTGTCTCTCAAAGAAAATGAACAGCGCGTCTCTCGGCTCAATACTTATCTGACTGGCTCTGTTCTCAGCCGCTTTCTACCGCCTAGCCTGGTACATCGAGCCGCCAAAGGTGAGTTGTCGCTTGATTTGCGCCCCGAACCGCGCATGATCACAGTGCTATTTAGCGATATTGTTGGCTTTACCCAACTCTCCAATACCCTGCGATCGCGCCGCGTGGCGGAGTTGCTCAATGAGTATCTCGCCTGCATGACGCGCACGATTTTCGAGAATGGCGGCACAGTGGACAAATTTATGGGCGATGCGATTTTAGCCATCTTTGGTGCGCCGGAAGAGTTGACACCGAACGAACAGGTTCGACGCGCGATCGCAGCAGCACGTCAAATGTATGCTGCTCTCGATGACCTCAATGCTCGATGGGAATCTCAAGGCATTCACCGCGTTCAGTTCCGGTGCGGGATTCATCAAGGCACTGCTGTTGTGGGCATGTTTGGCGGCGAGGAGCGCTCTGACTATACGGCGATTGGTCCAAGCGTCAATATTGCTGCTCGGCTTCAAGAAGCGGCTCAACCGGGTGCAATCTTAGTGTCGGCGGCAGTGGCAGATTATCTCGACGAGGATATTATGACCAAAGAGAGCCCGTTGAAGCTTAAAGGGGTTGATGAAACCGTTCTAACCTTCTCCGTCAATCCTCATGTACCAGCGCCAGCGATCGCTTAGGGAACAGAAATTCACCATCAGAGACTAGGATAGAAGGAATTCTGAAGGGGTTGATCCGGTATTCGATCCTTCAAAGGTAAAATTCATTCTGCTGAGTCTCTGGTTTCTTGAGGGCGTATGGCGCAGTTCTCGACTTACGATCGCGCAAACGATCGCCGCGATTCTCCGCTCTTCTGGCTGTTAGTGCTGGCAGGGTCGCTTGTTTTACATTTAGCAGTGTTGTTACTTGGACGGTGGTACCTTACCCAAACATCCAGATCTCAAGTCGCAGGATCGTCAAAGGCGATTGAATTTGTAGAAGTCGATCCGAACGCTTCTATCTCCAGATCGCAAGCGATCGCACCATCTAATACGGAAGCGAAGAGTTCTTCGTTGCCGCAAAATGCTTCTCCTCCAAGAGACACTGCTGAACCGTCTTCAACTGCGTCAATTCAAAGTTTTACAGCGTCCCCGCCGCCGGTTCGCTCACGCCCAAGTTCTTCTCCTCAGCCTCTAGCACCCGTCACTCAACCTACTCAACAAGGAGTGCCAGAAACGCCTTCTAACAGACCGCAATCTACTAATCCAGAACCAGATCGAGAAGAGTCCCGTCCGTCTCCCACGCCCTCTACTAATCCCTCCACGCGACCCGCTCCGCCAAGTTCTGAAGGATCGTCAACCAGTCCGCTCCCCAATGCGCAATCCCCCTCTCGTCCGTCTACTCCAGACTCACAGGCAGGTGGAAACTCGAATCCAGCTACGTCTACTCCAGACTCGCGCCCATCTGACCCTTCTACCCCAGAAGTGCCAGACACAGCCGCTTCAGGAACTCCATTGCCTCCTGTAAATTCTTCTTCAGGTCAGCAACCTCTGCCAAGCGGCGCACAGACGTATCAAGGGCAGATCGTTGGTCAGCTTGCAATCCCGGCCTCGGCGCGCCAAACGAGTGCAAAAAGCGCCGCCTTAATCAGTTCCCTTCAGTCATTTGACATTGAGCCGAGTCAAATTGATGCTGCTCGTGATCTTAGAGGCGAGACTGTTTTGGAATTACTAGTCAACTTTTCAATTGATAATGAAACTGGGGAGTTTTTGCGGATTAATCAGATTCAGGACGATAGCCCCAGCTTATTGAGGCGCCCTGAGCTTGATCGAAGTCGGCTTAAGGAAATTGCTAGAAATGTACTTGAGGGAACACAGTACAAGGTTGTTGTAGAGCCTGGGCCTAATGGCAATATTTCTCCTGAATCGGATTGGGAGATTTTGTTACGCATCAATATCACCCCTGCTTCTTAACGTCACGCAATGCCCCAACGTTTTCGCCAGCTTGAGGTTGATTCTGCGGTTGACGATCGCTGCTCTTGGGCGCGTCGTTCTAAAATTTTTTCCGCCGAATCGTTCAACGTTGGATCGCGATAGGGAATCGCCGCACAAGTGTGCAAATGTTCTTGTTCCATCTGCGATAACGGTTGTAGCGATGAGTTTTGGCTCAGTGCGCCCACAGTTCCGTGCGCCCAGTCGTGCCGTAGATGCGATCGCTCTAGAGGAATCGTACCTATCTGAAACCCTGCTTCAATCAGAGCCGAGCGGACTGCCGCCGATCGCGAGTAGGTCGAAAGCAGCCCGGTTGAGCCTAAACAGGTAGCAACAGCCTGAAAAAATTCAACTGTCCAAAGCTGGGGGCATCGACGAGGAGAAAACGGATCAAAAAAGATTGCGTCCGCCTGAAACTTCCTCTGGCGGATGGTTTGAATAGATTGTCGAGCATCTCCAATTAGCAATCGCGCCTCTAGATGCGATCGCACACAGACATGATGCGTTGCCAGTGCCGTTAACACATTCTGAACAGTCGCTGACCACGGCTGAAGTAACGCTGGAGCCACTGCGCTCTTGGGAACCGTTGCATCTAATTCCAACCCATAAAGCTCAACTTGACAGGTCGGATTCACCGTCCAAATCACCTCTAACGCCGCCGCCGTGTTGTAACCCAAGCCATAGCAGACATCCAGCAGTTTAAGGCGGTTGGATTGGGCTTTCTGAGCCAGCCGAGTCGCCTCGGCAAATTTCTCAAAGGCTTCGGCTTTTGCCCCTTGATGACTGTGAAACGCTTCCCCAAATTCTTCGGAAAAGAAGGTGTAGGAGCCATCCTGCGTGAGTTGAGGAATCCAAAGCATTAGGAGATATGAGGGCTGCTTGTCGCGTTCCGATAGAGTGACGGAAGTTAAGTGTTACGGAAACAATGATATCGTCATGAACAAAATACCAGATTGCTTCAATGTGACTTTCCAACGATTTAGAAAACGATAGGATCTGCGTGAGAGTGACTGCCGTAAAACGAAGTCCTGTTTCCTCAGTCATTGCGTTGAGAATGGGGAATTCTGGCCGTTTGCCCATCTTGAATGATCAGCTTGATAGAGCGATCGCGAATTTTTATAGGCTGAAAGGTACTGGAACTCTTAATGTTTTGCTTGAATCAAGACAGTCAAGGCAATTGAGCGCAATAACACCTTAATTTCTCAAGTACAACAGCGGGGGATGTGGTCATCAGACTCACTGATTCGCCAGATTTCAAACCTTGGCAGGAGAACAATAAATCGGAACACTCACTCAACAGAAACGGTACAATCAGGGTTTGACGTTCCGGAGACCCCAATGCCTACCCTTGGTGTCAATATTGATCACATCGCCACCATTCGCCAAGCCCGCCGGACGGTGGAGCCTGATCCGGTTGCAGCTGCCGTTCTTGCCGAACTTGCCGGAGCTGATGGCATTACTGTTCACCTGCGCGAAGATCGGCGGCACATTCAAGATCGCGATGTGCGAATTTTGCGGCAAACCGTCCGCACTCACCTTAATTTGGAAATGGCAGCGACCGATGAAATGGTCGCGATCGCACTCGACATTCAGCCCGATTATGTCACTCTCGTTCCTGAAAATCGCGCCGAAGTCACCACAGAAGGCGGATTGGATGTGGCGGGAGCGCGCGATCGCATGGCTCATATTGTCAGCCAATTGCAAGATGCAGACATTCCGGTGAGTCTGTTTATTGATGCAGATTCAAACCAAATTGAAGCATCCGCTGCCAGTGGAGCAAAATTCATCGAACTGCACACCGGACAGTACGCTGAGGCAAAGACTGAACGCGATCGCGAGAAAGAATTGCAGATTTTGAAAGAAGGCTGCGATCGCGCCCTTCAAACCGGATTACGCATCAACGCCGGACACGGACTCACGTATTGGAACGTTTACCCTGTTGCATGTCTCCCTGGCATGGAAGAATTGAATATTGGACATACGATCATCAGTCGTGCCGCACTAGTCGGGTTGGAACGCGCCGTGCGAGACATGAAACACGCCATTCAAGGAGACCTTTAAAATGACAACTTACTACTACGTCTTAGCTAGCCAAAAATTCATGTTGGAAGAAGAGCCGACCTATGAAGTGTTGAAAGAGCGGACACGAAATTACGGAGAGCAAGAAAAAGAGATTGACTTCTGGCTGGTGAAGCAACCTGCCTTTCTAGAAGCGCCAGAAATGGCACCAATCAAAGCCGAATGTCCGAAACCAGCCGCCGCTATTATCTCGACCGATAAAACATTTATTACATGGCTTA
Source organism: Myxacorys sp. (assembly GCF_059501405.1). Taxonomy (NCBI): domain Bacteria; kingdom Bacillati; phylum Cyanobacteriota; class Cyanophyceae; order Leptolyngbyales; family Leptolyngbyaceae; genus Myxacorys; species Myxacorys sp. The sequence goes on along the minus strand of NZ_JCACCM010000164.1, from coordinate 58,148 downwards.
AGCTGCGGCTAGAATATGTCATCACTGGAGAATTCCAACCTTCGGACACCATTCCGCAGCCGTTGGCCTCTCTAGAAACTGTTTCTTAAGCCCCCTTTAAACCGTCATGAGTCAGCTTAACTGCCGAAGTACCATAAAGCGACTTGCAGCCGCACAATTGGCTTTGCCAAGCTCCAGAGGAGCGCTAAGCATTTTTCTTGCGAGTGCTGGAGTCTTAATGTCTGCTCGAAGCGGACTTGCTCAAGCCTATCCGACCTGTCAACCGCCGCGATCGGATGAGTACTTGGTACTGGTGGTGAGCCAATCTGCCGACGCCCAGGCAAAAGTGCGTAGCACGCTCTCCAACAACGCAGATTCAACGATTTGCAACTACTTTCAAGACACCGTGACGCGGGTCGGTGGGTTCCGCAGTGCAGAATCCGCCACCTCTTGGGCAAATTACTTTAGTGGAACCGTTGGTTTGTCTGCGTTTGTGGCTCGTCCTTCTACTGGTGGAGCAATCAATGCTCAGCAACCGTGGGGCACACCGCCCAGCGGCTATTCAGGGGATTCCAGCGCTAATTCTACGTACAACCCACAACTCTTAGGAGGGGGTTATGCGGTGATTGTGCAGTACTACAATCGCCCGGAAGTGGCAGCACAGGTAAGCCAGACCTTGAATCGGCAGATCGGTCTGGCTTCTTACGGACAACGGCCTTTTCTGTTAGCGGCTCACACGACGGATCAACGCATTGCGGATTCTATCGTGCGATCGCTGAGCGAGCGAGGCTTCAATGCTACGGTGGTCGATAGCCGTCAGGTCGTATTGCTCAAGCCATCTGTGAGCTTGTCAGGAATTGGGGGGAGCTAATCGATGAGTCGCGCAAGGAACGGCGGGAGATTAAAATTGTGCCGCTCTCTCGGCTATGACAACCCCTAATTGGTGTTCCGTCAAGCTTTAAAGAATCGCGGCCCAACGACCGCTAAACCACCATTGCCCCGCAATCGAAATGGCCACTCCTAAAAGCGATCCGACGATCACTTGAAAAGGCGTGTGACCCAACAGTTCTTTCAAGCGATCTTCAGTAAATTGGTGTTCGCCCTGGAAAAACTCGTCAATAATCTGATTCAAAATCCGAGCTTGTTTTCCTGCCGCTTGGCGCACGCCTGCCGCATCGTACATCACCACAAAGGCAAGGATCGTTGCGATCGCAAACTCTGTACTGCCCCATCCGTCCGTTAGCCCCACTCCAGTTGCTAACGCCGTCACTAGTGCAGAATGGGAACTTGGCATTCCCCCGGTTTCTACTAGCACGCGGAAATTGATCTTGCGATGTCGAACCAATTCGACAATTAATTTCGCCGCTTGAGTAGAAAGGCACGCAACGAGGGCAATCAGCAGCACCTGATTATTGAGAATGTCGCCAAAGTCCTGCATAGAAGGGAAGAGAGGGATGAGGGATAAATACAGAGTGTGCTGGAGAAAATGCTTGAATGCTGGAAGAGACTGAAATTACACGTTCATCTCTCATCCTCATCTCTCCATCAATTGGTTCGAGCCGTGATAAAGTCTGCGATCGCCATCAGCGGATAGGCTTTTTCGCCGTAGGGAGACACGTCTGACTTTGCCTGTTCAACCAGCTTTTGGGCTTGTTTACACGACTCATCGACGCCCCATAGCTTAGGGTAAGTTGCTTTCTCAGCGCAAACATCCTTGCCCGCCGTTTTGCCCAGTTCTTCAGACGATGAGGTGATGTCCAACACGTCATCTACGATCTGGAAGGCAAGCCCGATCGCCTGTGAATAGCGGGATAATCGCTGTACATCCTCATCAGACGCACCTGCAATAATGGCACCGCTTACTACAGAGGTTTCCAATAGGGCCGCCGTTTTGTGGGTGTGAATGAAATTCAGGGTCTCTATCGTAACGTCTTTTGCTCCTTCGCAGTCGAGATCGACGACTTGACCCCCAACAAGCCCCGCTGCACCGACTGCCCGGCCAAGACGAGCAATCACTTTCATTAATCGATCAGCAGGGACGTTGTGAGTTTCTTCGGCAATGTGTTCAAAGGCGTAGGCCAACAGTCCGTCTCCTGCCAAAATCGCAACGGCTTCGTTAAACACCTTGTGGTTAGTCAGTTTGCCGCGCCGATAATCGTCGTTATCCATGGCGGGCAGGTCATCGTGAATCAGAGACATGGTATGGATCATCTCCAGCGCACAGGCAGTGGGCATGGCCATCTCCATTGTGCCGCCTGCAAGTTCGCAGGTGGCGAGACAAAGAATCGGGCGTAAGCGCTTTCCGCCTGCTAGGAGAGAATAACGCATCGACTCATAAATCCGTTCAGGATAGATAACCGGGAGACTGCGATCGAGTGCCGCTTCAACGAGTTGCTGCCGTGCGGCTAAATAGGCCTTCAGATCGAAGGATTTGGCTTTATTAGTTTGGGTCTCACTGGTTGCTATCATGCGGATTGCCTCTAACGATTTTAAAGGGATGAAGAATGAGGGTGAATTGAAGAGGTTTAGCGTTCATTACGGCTTAAATTCAACGCTTGTCCCTGGGTGCGGAGCCTTGCCGCGGGTGTTCTTAAAATTTTTGCGAGTAACTCCATACAGTATTGTGCAACAGCATGGTCACAGTCATCGCACCAACTCCACCCGGAACAGGAGTGAGGTAGCGTGCGATCGCTTGCACTGCACTAAAATCGACATCTCCAACGAGGCGACTTTTGCCTGCTTCATCAGTGATGCGGTTGATGCCTACATCTACCACAACTGCGCCCGGTTTTACCATGTTGGCAGTGATCAGATTTTGGCGACCGACAGCGGCAATTAGAATGTCGGCACTGCGGCACAGTGCGGCAAGATCGTGCGATCGCGAGTGCGCGATCGTCACGGTGGCATCGGCTTCTAAGAGCATCATCGCGATTGGTTTGCCGACTAAAATGCTTCGACCGACGACAACGGCTTGCTTGCCTTGCAGGTCAATGTTGTACTCCTCTAAAAGCCGCATCACGCCTGCGGGCGTACAGCTTCGTAACCCCGGTTCTCCGCGCACAAGACGACCGAGGTTCATGGGATGCAAGCCATCTGCGTCTTTATCAGGATGGATCTGATTGAGCAGTGCCACGCTATCGAGATGGTCGGGCAGGGGAAGCTGAACGAGAATGCCATCCACGCGATCGTCACGGTTGAGAGTCTGGATCACTTGCTCTAGTTCTGCTTGCGTAGTGTCAGTAGGAAAGTGAGTGCCGAAGGACACAATTCCAACCGCTTCGCAAGCGCGTTCTTTGTTGCGTACATAGGCAGCACTGGCTGGGTTGTCTCCTACCATCAAAACAGCCAAACCTGGAGCGCGCCCGTGCTTAGCTTGCAAGGTTTTCACCTGTTCTGTTAGCTCCGCTTGCATTCGCAGAGCTAAAGCTTTTCCATCTAGTAATTGAGCGACAGAAGACATAAGGTGCGCAACGACAACAGCACAACGAAAGACATCTCAGCAAAAAATGCTGAGAAACAATTGACACTAGAAAGACTTTTCTTACAATGAGTATGCAATAGTTCTAATGCCGTTTGCCCTTCGTTTGACAAACTTTTCTTAGTTTCGCAGATTCGGGCGATCTTATGGCAAAAAGACGATAGAAGCTTATCTCGACTCTCAATTTCCCCTACCCTGAGTCAGCGATCATGCGTCTCCCTCCTTTGATCCTTCATCAGAGTCTCGGTTTACTCTGTTTCGCTAGTTTGGTGAGTTGCACAGGTTCTACGGCTCCTGGAACGGTTTCGCCAGGAGAGCGAATGTTATCGGTGTTTGATTTTGGCAACATTACAAAGGTTCGTGATATTGGGAAAAATAAAAGACATTTCTCGGTGCATGTGCGGGGTGTGGTTGGGGCGCAAGCTCCGTTGATGGGTGGTGTTCGTGCCTATGAGTTGAAGGATGAGACGGGCAGCATCTGGATTGTCACGACAAATCAGATTCCGATGCAAGGCACACCGATCGTGGTGAAGGGAACGGTTCGCTTGCAGCAAATTCAAGTCGGTGGACAAGATCAGAGCACGGTGTATTTAGAACAGCGGAAGGTGGAAAGTAGCTCGTAATTGCAACCGCGACCCTTTAATCAAGAGGGCTTTTCTGTTCTGCTTTAGAGGTTCGGGCGAGTCTCAATGAGGTCAGATCAACCAAGCCAACGAGCCTCTTGCAAGCATAGAGAAGCTTTTGCTTGAAATGCAAGAAGCGTTGGTGCAAACCCGACAAGCAGTAATTAACGCGATCGCAGACCAAAAGTTTGCTCAGCAGCAATTCGATCAGGCTATTGCAGAGGCAACAAAATTGCAAAGACGGGAGCGACCTGCTCCAGAAAAGGCAGCTTGCAATACGACATAATTATAGAGATTTGTCGGGAAACGAAAGATAAACGACTATTTACTTGTTTTATTTGACGACAAATCTAATTTCTGTCGGTTCCTGGCAACTTAACCCACCATGCCTTTCGATCCTACATTTACTGATCGGTTGCGTCAGAGCCGCGATCGCTTATTCACTTATCTTGATCACTTCGCTCAAGCCACGATTTTAGTGGTGGGTGACTTAACGCTAGATGAATTTCTTACGGGACGGGTCGAACGAGTCTCGCGCGAGGCTCCAGTTCTGATCTTGCGTCACGAAGAAACGCAACAAGTTCCCGGCGGCGGAGCAAATTCGATTTACAACTTTGCAAAGCTAGGAGCAACCGTAAAAGCCGTTGGATTACTGGGAAAAGATTTACAAGGGCAAGCACTACAGCAACTTCTTGAAACCGTTGGTGTGAATACAGACGGAATTTTTCTTGATCCGGATCGTCCAACGGTAACGAAAACTCGAATTTCGGGTCATGCCAGGCAATCTGTGACTCAACAAATTGTTAGAGTCGATCGCAAATCCGATGCGCTGCCAAGCCCAGAGCTTCAGCAACAGTTAGCCCAATACATTTTTGAACAAATTCATACTGTAGATGCGATCGTCTGCTCAGATTACGGCGATGGAACGTTAACCAAACCCGTGATCGAGGCGACGCTGAAGCATTCTCGCACGATCATTGATTCTCAAAAACAGATGCCTCAGTATCAGAAAGCGTTTATCTTCACCCCCAATCTACCAGAGGCAGAACTTGCGGTGGGCTATTCGATTACAGATACCCAAACACTATCTCAGGCAGGGCGCGATCTGCTGCGGCTCACTGGAGCAGAACACATTCTAATCACGCGCGGCGAACAGGGCATGACACTGTTTGACCAAAAGGGAACGCAACAGCATATCCCCGCGTTTAATCGCACTAAGGTGTTTGATGTTACGGGAGCCGGGGACACCGTGGTAGCAGCGCTGACATTAGGGTTAAGCGCGGGAGCGACAGTATGGGAAGCGGCAGTGTTGGGTAACTTGGCAGCAAGTATTGTTGTGCGGCAATTTGGCACGACAACGACAGATGCGATCTCCATCAAAACCGCGCTAGAAACCCTTTTAGCTGAACTGAGCGAGTTGCTGTAAGAACTGCTGCTCCTACCCTATTTCTATCCACAGCGAGAAGATAATTTATTGATTTTGCTTCAATCTAAAACTCCATTCGTTCTAGGGCGGCTTTCATGGAAACCTATGATGTGGTGATTATTGGCGCAGGGCACAATGGATTGGTTTGTGCGGCTTACTTGCTTAAGGCGGGTTACCGCGTGTTGCTTTTAGAGAAGCGATCCGTTCCGGGAGGAGCCGCAACCACAGAAGAGGTGTTACCCGAAGATGCACCTGGGTTTAAGTTTAATCTGTGCGCCATTGATCATGAATTCATTCATCTAGGCCCAGTCGTCGAGGAATTAGAACTGGCTAAGTATGGGCTAGAGTATTTGTTCTGCGATCCTGTCGTTTTCTGTCCCCATCCTGACGGAAAGTATTTTCTAGGACATCGCTCGGTTGAAAAAACTTGTGCCGAGATTGCCCGCTACAGCCCGCGCGATGCAGAGCGCTATGCTCAGTTCACTCAGTATTGGCAGCAGGTGCTGAACGCAATGTCCCCCATGTTCAATGCCCCGCCTAAATCAATCATTGATATTGCGGGCAACTATAACCTCAAGAAAATTCGAGATCTGGTTTCTGTTGTGGGATCGCCCATCAAGACCCTGGATCTGATTCGCACCATGCTCAACAGCGCAGAAGATGTCGTCAACGAATGGTTTGATTCAGAATTTCTCAAAGCTCCGCTGGCACGACTGGCAGCCGAGCTAGGTGCGCCACCCTCTCAAAAAATGCTAGGCATCGGCATGATCATGATGGCAATGCGGCACAATCCTGGTATGGCAAGACCCAAAGGGGGCACAGGGGCACTGGTTCAGGCGTTGCTCAATCTGGTCAAGACATTAGGCGGCGTGATCTTAACCGATCAGCAGGTGAAGCAAGTGCTGATCGATGATGGTCGTGCTGTGGGTGTCCGTACCGCGAATGGTAAGGAGTACCGAGCGACCAAAGGCGTAATCTCAAATATCGATGCTCAGCGCGTGTTCTTGCACCTACTGAACCCCGCCGAGGTCGATGCTGCCGATCCGACGTTGCGTGAGCATCTAGAGCGCCGGATTGTCAACAACAATGAAACGATTCTCAAAATTGACCTGGCGATGTCAGAGCCACTGAAATTTGAGCAATACAATCATCGCGATGAATACTTAATTGGTTCAGTGCTGATTGCAGATTCGGTGCGGCACGTGGAAAAATCGCACACTGATCCGAGCCAAGGCATCATCCCAGACGACGATCCATCAATGTATGTCGTACAACCAACGATGCTTGATCCCTCAATGGCTCCAGACGGTAAACACACAGTTTGGATCGAGTTCTTTGCGCCCTACAAGATTGCTGGATTGGAAGGGACAGGCAAACACGGGACAGGTTGGACAGACGAGATCAAGAATCAGGTTGCCGATCGCTGCATTGACAAACTGGCTCAGTATGCGCCGAATGTAAAGCGGTCAACGATCGCGCGGCGGGTAGAAAGCCCGGCGGAATTGGGAGAGCGATTAGGGGCAGTCAATGGCAACTACTATCACATTGATATGACTTTAGACCAAATGATCTTTTTCCGTCCTCTACCCGAAATCGCCAACTACAAAACGCCGATCGAGGGGCTGTTTCTGACAGGAGCTGGAACCCATCCCGGCGGGTCAATTTCAGGGATGCCGGGACGCAACTGCGCGCGTGTCTTTCTGCACACGCAGCAACCCGTCACACAGAGGTTGCGCGATGCTAAAGAATCAGTGCAATCTACAATTTCTTCTCTGTTCCGTCGTTCCTAGGATGATGGGATTTCTAAAGATTCTGTTTGCGCCAGTACGATTAGCGCTAGGCATAACTCCGCCGGAATCGCACTCAGCGTCATGATTCAGCTTGCCTAGATTCGTTTTGCAATCGCGCTAATTCCACTGTCAGCGTTTCTTCTAGCGTTTCAATCACCGTCTGTGGATCAACCGCTTGTTGCATCGCCTCTGCCTCCGGATCGTAGCGATCGCTGACCTCCGGTAAATCTTGTCGGAGTTCCTCTACTAGGGCAATCACTTTTGCAATTTTCTGCTCAGCCAAAAGGTTCAGTTGTAAGCTGAGTTGAGCGCGTTGTTCAGCTAAATACTCTTGCCGACTTTGCCGCACTAACACGCCAGCCGTCATCAGCAGCGAGACAATGCTAATCGTTTTGTCGAGTCCCTCAAACGGTGGGGGATCAAAGTGAGGAATGCCCCACGCGGCAGGCAAAAGATTGGGAAGTAGCCAAAGCGCGATCGCAGCCATCAGTCCGTATAAAAAAGCAGGACGCCCAAAAAAACCAGTGATGAGTTCAACTCTACGTTGATGAGGGGCAACATCTCGTTCTGCTTTGGTTTGCAGCGCAATAATCGTCTGGATGGTTTCACCAATTGGATCGGGGAGGGGAGCCGTTGGAAGAATGTTTCGCGGGGCGGCGCGGCGACCAAACATAGAGAAGCCTTTTCTAGTTGCCATGTTTAATAATAACGACCAAAAGATACGCCCTTAAGGTAAGCCTCGATCGAGCTATGCCGCTAGAAGCCTAAGGCTGAACTTTACGATCGCTAGAGACAAGCTGCGAGGGACTTGAGATCGAGAAGTTGACACTGCCGCAGAAAATCTCACCGAGTACTTATTTGCCGAAAAAAGCCTTGATCTGATCAAAAATCGTTTATCACGACAAAGGCATCCCCAATCGTAGGAATGCCGAAAAGTTGAATCGCCGCCGTAGAATTTTTCTGATAACGTCAAGCTCTTCGCCGTCCTCCCGTCCGACGCGATCGGCTGAGGTCATACTCAAGCGCCGCACCAATGCCAAACAAAACAGCACTAAACACCCAAAATACTTCTAGCAATCCGCCACTTTGATAGTCAGGGTAGCCCGGAAACAGAGGACTGGTCGCGTACTTCAGCCACATATCAGCAATGTAAAGCGAGAACGCTGCCGCCGCAATCATTCGCCACGATTGCGAGAATCGCCCGCCCCAGAAGGCAAGCAACAACGTCGTTGCAATAATAATGATAAACACATCGGCAATGACGTAGAAGTAATTGACAAAGGCTTTCAGAGGTTTGAGCCCGTCTTCGATCGCGTTCACCCATTCTGGTACAGGTTGTTTAAGCTCCTCTGCTTTAGAAGGAATCTTTGGAGCCACCCCACCAGACGGACTCGGCAGCGGGCTGAGTTGTGGCGCAGGACTTGAGCTAGGCGTGACGGATACTCTCGGAGAGGCTAGAGTGCTAGGTTTTGGTGACGCCACAACAGGTTTTTGAGGCTTCACCGGAGCCGTTTGTGCCGAAACTGGAGCGATGCCAAATAGATCGGCTTGAGGAGCATCCTGAGCATTGCCCGCGATCGTAATCGAAGTTGCCAGCGCAATATTCACAGCGGCAATCCCAGCAACAACACCCCACTGCCATAGTTCTAAATTGAGGCGACGATCGGCGAATGCCATGACCATTCCCCAACCCAGACAAAGGTAAGTGAGAATGTAAAAGAAATCGCCCGGAGAGACATCAGGCTCTTGGTTGAATCCGACTTCCCACACAGTAAATAAAATGCTGCCAAGCACATAGAACAGCATTCCTAACCCAATGCCCAGCCAAACTCGACGACCACTCACAATCTGTGGACTCAGCCAATTTCTAAAACACAAGATAGCGGCTGAGGCAAACGCCGCAATTTCAAACACGGCGGTTCCCAAGAGGTACCAACTTTCGCGGTCTTTGCCAGGATCAGCAACACTAAACAACAGAAAAAATAGCAGGGCTAAGACCGCCCAAATGATTTCTGCAAACACAATCGTTTGCACCGATGCAAATTTGGTCGCAGATTTTCCTAGTGAACTACTCATACGTTGATTTTCAATAGAACAAGGGGAATGGGTTTGGGTGAGTCCTAGCGTAAAAACAGCTATCCCTTAAATGAACTGTTTGTCACTACTGCCATAACTTACCGACGGGCGATTGGCGCATCCAATTTAGAAACTGAGTGCGATCGCTCGGTGATAAATCTTGCAGAGCCTCTAAAATGCGGGATACAAAAGGAGACTTACCAAAATAGGATTTGCTGAGACGATGCAGCTCTTGCAGCAGCACACTCAAATGCTTATCTTGCCAAACAGGAGTTTGCTGACTGTTGAGTGGGTCAACAGTCAGCAGATGTTTGATTGCCTCTGGAGTCTCTGCTTCAGGAAATCGCCCTTTCGAGAAGACATCTGCCATTTCTTTCTGAAAGGTTGCCGCTTGCTTGGTACCCATAAAATCTTCGATATCGATATACACCGCTTGCAGCATCAGCAGACAGGCTTGAGTAAATACGGTGGGTGTCACCCCTCCAACAACACCGCTAGGGGCTGCTTCGTTGCCTAACTGATCGAGGCGAATTTTGCCCCAAACACTATAGCGTTCTGGTTCTTCTAATAAAACGCAGGCTTTCCCTTGGTTATCGGTTAGCTCGCGCCAAAATGCCCTTGCCTCTTCCTCTTGGTTGGCTTGGAACACACTGATAAGTCGAAAGGTCTGCCCCTGATAGGACAGAATCGGAACTTTTTGATCACGTTTAGGATGTTGAATGCTGGTGATTTCAACATCCTGCCGTTTCAGGATGAACATAAAACAGCTAGAGGAGGGGTATGGGATTGCGAGACACGATCCCCGTAAACAGTTGCCATTATGCCTGCGATCGTTGGAATTGACGCGGCAATTCAGTCATTGGACTCAGCAGCGTGTCATTGCACACATGTTTCAGAACAAATGTCTCACACCTTTGAATTCCCTTTTTCTAGCGCTCGATTTACATACGCCTTATAAAATCCGAGCCATCTTGTAGATTAAGACTTGTAGATTGAGAGATGTTAAGTTTTCTATTTTCACTCCAAAAATTCTTCTCAAAGGGAGGCTCTGTCATTGGTGTTCTGTCTACCCTGGTTTCCAATTCCTCCAGAGCCGTCTATTATATTTAAATACATTTCCCCTTGGGTACTTAGCTCAGTGGATAGAGCAACCGCCTTCTAAGCGGTCGGTCACAGGTTCGAACCCTGTAGTACCCGTTGATGAGAAAAAATTAATTACAGAAAATTTAAGCTTAAAGAACCTTGAGTTTAGAGAAACCTTGACTTTAGTAGAAGTTCTGCGGTTTCGTGAGACACTGCTGATATTTTGAAAGAACGGATTGAGGCGAATTCCATCACAATGAGTCATGGGTAGGTCATGAATGAGTCATGGTGTCCTGAAGAGGAGGTTAGAATTCGTAGTTTGTAAGGGAGGAATTTGCGTTGTGGCACAAAGCAACGACATCGCCCGTCATGAAATTTGAGATGAGGAAAGCATGAACTTCTTTGATGTACCACACCTACAGCAAACGATCGAGTACTTAGGGTTCTGGGACGGTTTGTTTGTCATTTTGGGGATTATCTTTGCAGAGTCTGGGTTGCTGATAGGGTTTTTCTTGCCGGGAGACAGCCTGCTGTTTGTTTTGGCGTTACGCTCCTCGGCCACTTTTTGGGACAAATTCTGCCTGCCGAGCAACTCGACAAGTACCCCTTGCCGATTATCCTAATGATTATTGTTGTCTCATTATTGCCGTCTGTTTTTCATATCTACCAAGACCGACAATCTAACCGACCTTGAAACATCGCTCTAGCTACTGGCAGATTCTTCCCTACGTGCGCCCTCAGTGGAAAACCATTGCACAAGCGATGGCCTGTACTCTGGTCTTTACGGCGACGTGGCCCATTTTGGCATGGCTGGCTCAGCAGATGTCTGAGTTGATCGCGGCGGGAAAAGTGAGTGCCGTGGCTCAACTAGCAGGTTTCGCTGCCCTAGTTTGGGGGAGCCAAAAGCTGGTTCAGTACGGACAGGATACGCTGATGGCAAAGGCGGCGTTATCCATTGCGCTGCAACTGCGGCAACAGGCGTATGCCCATATTCAACAGTTGAGTCTGAGCTATTTTGAAACGGCGCAAACAGGGGATTTGGCGTATCGACTGACGGAGGATGTTGATCGCATCGGCGAAGTGATCAATAAGGTGTTTCATCAGTTTGTGCCAAACGTGCTGCGGTTGGTGATCATGCTGATTTACATGGTGATTCTCAACTGGCAGTTAACGCTTGCAACGCTAATTGTGGCTCCCCTAATGGCGTTTCTGATTGCCTGGTTTGGTGAGAAACTGCGATCGCTCTCTTACCGGAGCCAAAATCGGGTTTCGGATCTGTCGGCACTGCTGATTGAGATGTTTAGCGGGATTCGGCTCGTTCAGGCGTTTGCGGCAGAAGACTACTCGATTGAGCGGTTTAATCATGCGGCGAGGCGCAATTGGCAAGCCAAATATGGAACCGAGCGGCTTAGAGCGATTCAATACCCAGTGGTGGGCTTTTTAGAAGCGTTGAGTATGCTGTCGCTGTTGATGGTCGGCGGGATTCAGATCGCTCAAGGCAACTTAACCGGAAGTGGCTTTATTAGCTACATTGTGGCAGTGGTGATTTTGTTTGAGCCGATCGCGACGGTGACCAATAATTACAACGAGTTTAAGCAGGGAGAAGCCTCGGTCGATCGCATCTTTGAGTTGCTCAACTTAAAGCCTTCTATTGTCGAAAAACCGAACGCTTCCTCACTCCCGTCTGTCAATGGCAAAGTTGAATTTGATCAGGTCAGTTTTGCCTATCAAATTGGCAGACCTGTATTGCAAGATTTAAATTTGCGGGTGCTGCCAGGAGAAATGGTGGCGTTGGTTGGAACTTCTGGAGCCGGAAAAACTACGCTCGTCAATTTAATTCCTCGCTTTTACGATCCGCAAGCGGGAGAAATTCGGGTAGACGGCATTGACATCCGAGATATTTCGCTCAAAAGTTTGCGACGGCAGATCGGGATCGTGCCGCAAGAAACGACTTTGTTTACGGGCACGATCGCGCAAAACATCGCGTTTGGACAGGCTAAATTTGACCTAGAGGTGGTGAAGGAAGCCGCGAAGATTGCCAATGCTCATCAATTCATTAGTCAGTTTCCCGACGGCTATAACACCTGGGTCGGTGAGCGCGGCGTGAATTTGTCGGGCGGACAACGGCAACGACTCGCGATCGCACGAGCCGTCTTGCTTAATCCCCGCATTCTGATTCTCGATGAAGCCACGTCTGCGCTCGATTCTGAATCTGAGGCGCTGGTACAAGAAGCCCTAGAACGCATTATGGAGAGCCGAACAGTTTTCATTATTGCCCATCGATTGGCAACAGTACGGCGGGTTGATCGGATTTTGGTATTAGAAAAAGGCCGGGTAGTTGAATCTGGCACGCATCAGGAACTGATTGCCGAAGGTGGAAGATACGCAGGGTTTTACGCTCAGCAGTTTAGTTGAATTAGAAAATTCAGCTTGGCAGCAGATTTAATTCATTCGCTGCCAAGCTGAAGACATGATTGACGAGAACTATTATGTTGTGGTTAGCAATGTAGGTTCTGTTTCTAATTCTGATGCTGAAGTGATTAGCATTTCTCTCAACTTGTAGCCTGAAGGCACAAGCTTAGTCATAAGAGATGCGACATAAATGCTAAATTGCTAACTATTTCGTTTACTTTTGGACTTTGTTCAATTCTCATTAGTATCAACGTTTGAATTCTGCTGTTCTAACGATTGAAAAATCTATCTATCTGTCTGCTGATAGACCAAATCTGTACAAGGTGTATATATGCATGTTGTGTCCTTCAAGCCGCAGGTTCCTCTCTTATCGAAGTGGACGACACCAGGAGTAGCGATTGCAGATATTTCTCACGATTCACCGTCGCTTAGAATGTGGCAAAGCCATTCTCTCCAAAATTGCGTTTTGCGCTAATCGCGACACGGCATTTCTACATACAAATCATTTCTACACACAAATAAAGAATGATGGTGGAATTCATTTCTTGGTGCGTGTTTTGTGTACCTAAAATGCAACAATAATAAGAGCTATTCCCATCCACGAAGCATTCTAGCCCTAGCTTAGTTAACTCGCGAAGAGTTAACTTAAGTCAGAACGTACGCATTCTCCCTCCAAAATCCTCAAGTTCGGAAGATTATCTGCTCTCTAAACGTGAGACACGGAGGCAAATTTTTGATGAATGTACGTAATCCCTATGAATTAACGCTTTGCCTAAAGGATGAGGGGTGTTATAGACAGCTTTTAGGCACTGAATCATGACCCATCAACTACGACTGTCACAGAAGGTAGAGTGGCAGCCTATCACCTTCATCGATCTGACGACTCTGCTTCTGGCGATTTTTGCCCTTTCCTCTGCTGCTATTTTTATTCGATTAAACGAAGAAAGTTTAGGACCGAATTCAACCATTTTTAACCGATTCTGGGTCGGAGCGATCGTACTGGGCGTGGGACAAGTGATCACGATGCACCGCCGACCGCCTGCTGTTGCACCACCACAACCCTTTACAGGGCAAACGTTACTTCTGCTAATCGCGATGTCCTGCACGTTTGTCGGGACACTACTCGCGTGGGCTTGGTCACTGACCCAGACTGGAGTGGCCAACTCCAACTTATTTCATAACGTGACGCCTTTATTTACTACGATCGGGGGATGGCTGTTTTTGAGACAACGGTTTGACAACCGTTTTTTAGTCGGGATGGCGCTCGCGCTTGGCGGAGCGGGCTTGATTGCAGTACAAGATTGGCAAGTTTCCGGTGAACACTTCGTCGGCGATGCCGCCGCGATCGGATCAGCCGTGCTATCGGCAGCCAATCTGATGTTGGTCGAACACTTACGAACCCGATTTTCTGCCTCAACCATTCTGCTGTGGTGTTCTGCGATCGGAGCTGTTTTAACCTTGCCAATTGTATTGCTAACCGGAGAACCTGTGTTTCCCAACACTGGGTCGGGTTGGATATGCGTGATCGCGATGAGTGTGATTTGTCAAGTCATTGGGCAAAGTCTTCAGGCTCACAACCTGAAGCGCTTTTCGGCAGGTTTTGTTGCGGTGTTTCTGCTGCTCGATCCGATTCTGACGGCAATTTTTGCCTGGATAATATTTGCCGAACAGATTAGCGTCGCCAGTGGACTAGCGTTTGGCTTAGTCTTAATTGGGATCTATTTAGCAAAGTCTAGTCAAGGCATTGATAAAGAGCGCCAAGATGATGCTTTATTCAATGGGCCATCTGAACTGGTTTCGCCAAGCCTGAAAGGATAAGTACTTTAGAACTAGCAGCACCAGCCCTAGACGCCCAGTAAACCCTTAATACATAGTAAATGTTAAGCTATTATCTCATTTTCTCCAATGCGTCTTTCATGTTCGGCGGCAACCGTCGCATCACCTTTCCATTCTGCAAATCCACGGCCACCAGCGTAATTCGACCCGTTAGAAACAGCACCTCGCCGTTGAGCGATTGAATCTGGTAATCGCAGTGAATTCTGACGCCTTCCATATCCCCAATCCGGGTCTTAACAATTGCCTCCATGCCCATTCGCATCGGTTGGTGATAGCGAAGGGATGCTTCAATTACAGGGAGATTGCAGCCCGCAGCGACCAAATCGGCAAACTCAATTCCCAGCGATCGTAAACATTCAATACGAGCTTCTTCCATCCAGGTCAAATAGGTTCCATGCCAAACTATGCCCGCGTAGTCAGTATGGTGAGGATGGACTTTCACCAAATACTTAAACCAATCTTCTGCAACGACAGACAACGAAGGTTGGATAATGTTGGAAGTGGGGAGTTGAGATTGTTCTGTCACGTTCACGATCGTCCTACAAAAATCACGACTAGACCTGACTATGAGTAACGGAAAGTGTAGTTCACAGGATTACTGTTGAGCGATATGTTTCCGCTTTGCTCTAGTCTAATTAAACCGAGGTAATGCGATGATAGAAAAAATTTTACTGGCTGATTCAGGAACCGGACACTCCGAAGAGATGTTAAAAGCGCTGATGGAGATTCCATCGATTCAGCGTGCATCGGTAACGGTACTGCATGTTGTTCCCGAACAGGTCACGTCTGAGGCGATGTCGCAGCGTTGGGAAGAAGGCGGAAAGCTGTTAGGAAAAGCCGTTGAATCGCTTAAGCTTGACCCGAGCCGGATGACTGCCATTCTCCGCCAGGGCGACCCGAAAGACGTTGTTCTTAAGGTTGCAGATGAAATTGATGCTGACTTAATCATCATGGGGTCGCGCGGTCTAAAGCGGCTCGTCTCGATTTTAGAAAATTCTGTTAGTCAGTATGTGTTTCAGTTGACCTCGCGCCCGATGCTGCTGGTAAAAGATGATATCTATGTTCGAAACCTAAGCCGGATTACCGTTGCGCTCGACAAATCGGAAGCCGCAAAACACTGCCTCAATCTTGCTCTATTTCTATTGCGTGACATTCAGGGCGGACAACTCAATTTAGTGAACGTCAGTGCTGATCCAAAAGTGACAGCCGATAAAAAAGGCGCAGAGGCTGAAAAAGATCCAGTGTTTGCCAGCGCGATCGCAGATGCTAAACGCTTAGGCATCAACTATCGCTGCATTGTGACAACGGGTAAAGCGGGAGAAGCAATTTGCCGAGTGGCAGAGGAAGTTAAAACCGATCTGCTGATGCTTGGATCGCCCGATCGTCGTCCCTCGATCGCGAAAGGATTACCAGACCTCGATCGCTTGTTGGGTACCTCGCTATCTGACTATGTTCGAGTTTATGCAAACTGTCCGATTTTATTAACCAGAACAGTAGGATAGGTTGCGCTTTGAGTTAATGATTCTCCATTAGCAGCGGATGAGTAGCGGCTGTCAGAATATAGTGAATGAGTTGTTGATTTCATCCTGTTAATCTCACCCATTAGTTGCGGAGCATTGCAAGGCATCCGCTACTCATCCGCTGCCACTCTGCGTGTTGTACCTGATGCTAGATGCGAGTTCACTTGTGGCATAGACGAAGCGATGGTTAGATGTGTAGTCTAACCATCGCTTCAGCATTTAGCGGCGTAATCTTGATCAAGGATGAACGTTGAGAGGGGATAGTTTATCCTTTACCCTTTTTCGGCAACGTTGCTCCCGAAACGTTGCTTATGATGCCCTAACGCTTAGACCGCTCCCGGCCCTTTGCCGCGCTGATCGCCCTCCGTGGTTAGCTTCCCTTTTTCATCCTGATTGATTTCGTGGTACTCTTCAACGCGCTCTGCTTCTGCTTCCGCTTCTGCTTGTTTTGCATCGCCCGGAACCTCGTAATACATTTCCGGCTCGACGGCGTAGTTGTTCACCAGTCCTTCCTTATCAACCGTATATCCATCAGTTGTATGTACGCTCTCATTATCCGTCTGATCGTCTGTTGCGGCACTCGCTTCTCTCTCTTCAGTCGGAGTCGTCTTGAATTGATCGCCTTCTCGTTCCCTACGAGCTGCCGTCTCTGCTGGAACAATCCCGCGATCGTAATGATCGTCTTGCATCCGTTCTGCTGAATCGGTAGCAGTTGTTTTAGTGTTGCTAGAATCTTGACTCATAATTTTCTCACTTGTAATGATTAGTTTACATTCAGGCGAAACCGTAACAAAACTTAGTTGGTTCCTAACAGTGATTAAACAACAGTGAACACACAAAAACCTCGCTCAGTAAGCCTTACGTTTACCATGCTTAGTTTTATTGATTTATGTGTACCAAACAATTGTTGTTACATGTCTAAATGTATTGAATTTTCTATTCATGTAACTTTTATACGTCCTAACCTATCAGACATTCTGACTCAACTATGCCCCCCTTTGGATAGAAATGCATTAAGGTAAAGTTAACTGCGATCGCAATCTCACCTCATGCTTGAGTAGGAGTTTTATAACCGCGATCGCTTAAAGATTTATTTCTGTAGATTGATGCTTTAGAGAGCAAACCCCACTACTTTTTTAATTATCAGAAGAGAAAATGGACTAGGCGGAATGAGCTAGTTTATCTTTGAGTTATTTACCTCTGAGTTAATGCTCTTCTGATAAGTCAGTAACTATCACTAAATTAAGTATCTAAAATCAAATCAATTAAGGAGTAATGTCATGAGCTTAGAAGAAAGAGCGAAGGCAGCAGCTAAAAACATTGAAGGCAAAGTGCAAGAAGCTGTAGGTGAGATAACAGGTGATCCTAAAGATCAAATGGCAGGGAAAGCAAAGCAAGTAGAAGCGGCGGCTCGTCATGTCAAAGAAGATATCAAAGATGACTTTAAGCGTGACGTAGACCAAGTGTAATTTCTGCGCTTCGTATCCGCGATTCGGTAGTGTTGTAGACCTGTTGATCAGCTTCGATGCCGCGCTTGTAAAGACGCGATTAATCGCGTCTTTACAAGCGCGGCATCGAAGGATGTGTGAATTCTAATAGTTTTGGGTATTGCCGCACCTAGCACAAAGCGCAACTTCAGAAAAAATAGCTCTGCTAAGCTCCTGAGGGCAATTGCCCCAATTTCTGTTTCTTCTTAACCGCAACTTAACTCTTCAGCTAGATGCCCATTCATTGACTCAAATCTCTTCTGTTCTTTCACCCACGCCCATTCATTAACTACTATCAACTGCGACCCCAAACCTGGTAGATTTGGCAAAGTATCAGCACATAAAATTGAGCAAGATGAAAGTTCTAGTGATTGGTGGTGATGGCTATTGCGGTTGGGCGACAGCCTTGTACTTGTCAAATCGAGGCTATGACGTCGGAATTTTGGATAGTCTAGTGCGGCGACATTGGGATAACGAGCTATGCATCGATACCTTAACGCCGATCGCGCCGATTCAACAACGCTTGAAGCGATGGAAAGACCTCACGGGTAAAACGATCGATCTCTTCATTGGTGACATCACGAACTACGAATTTCTCGATAAATCACTCAATCAGTTTGAGCCAGAGGCAGTTGTTCACTTTGGCGAACAGCGCTCCGCTCCCTTCTCCATGATCGATCGCGAACATGCAGTGCTAACGCAGGTCAATAACGTCGTTGGAACGCTCAACTTGCTCTACATCATTAAAGAGCGCTTCCCCGATTGCCACTTGGTCAAGCTCGGTACAATGGGGGAATACGGCACGCCCAATATTGATATCGAAGAAGGCTACATCACGATCGAACACAACGGGCGCAAGGACACACTGCCCTATCCAAAGCAACCTGGAAGCATGTATCACCTCAGCAAGGTGCATGATTCTCACAATATTCATTTCGCCTGTAAAATTTGGGGCTTGCGTGCCACTGATCTTAACCAAGGCATCGTGTACGGGGTCTTGACTGAAGAAACGGGCATGGATGAATTGCTGATCAACCGCCTCGATTACGATGGCGTGTTCGGCACAGCGTTAAACCGATTCTGCATTCAAGCCGCAGTAGGTCACCCGCTCACAGTTTATGGAACAGGTGGACAGACTCGCGGACTGTTAGACATTCGCGATACAGTGCGATGCGTTGAGCTAGCGATCGCGACCCCTGCCAATCCGGGAGAATTCCGCGTCTTCAACCAATTCACCGAAATGTTTAGCGTGGGTGACCTAGCAAACATGGTTCAGAAAGCCGGATCAGCATTAGGTGTGAAAGTAGACGTTCAAAACGTGGACAATCCTCGCATTGAGAAAGAAGAACACTACTTCAACGCTAAAAACACCAATTTGCTAGATCTTGGACTTCAGCCCCACTTCCTGTCAGATTCACTGCTCGATTCGCTGCTCAACTTTGCGATGAAATACAAACATCGAGTCGATGAGTCTCAGATTCTGCCCAAAGTAACGTGGAAGCGATAGCTCATGCCCCTTCGAGTTTTGATATTGCTGCTGACAACGGTTCTGCCTGGATTAGGAGCAATGGTGCTCAGCACTTTTTATCTATTTGCGGATTGGACGGCATTAGATAAAAGTCATCAAAACTATGAAAGGCTCATTATCGCAGGCGCGAGTATGCGAGAGTTATCTATTGCAGAATCAGCAGAAATGCGACACCGCCTCAACTGTTTTGCAGAAGGCGTAGGCGTTCTACTAGGGAGTGTGATTGTTGCAATTGGCGTGCATGGATGCACACTCCCTAAGCAGCAGTAACCGTTTTATTGTTCACCTCTTCATTTATGCGAATCGCTTTATTTACTGAGACGTTTCTTCCCAAAGTTGATGGCATCGTTACTCGATTGCGGCACACGATCGATCATCTGCAACGCCTAGGTGATGAAGTTTTAATTTTCTCGCCAGATGGAGGGCTAACCGAATACAAAGGCGCAAGGATTTATGGCGTATCTGGATTTCCGTTACCATTGTATCCAGAATTGAAAATGTCGTTGCCGCGACCTGCGATCGGGTACGAATTATCGAACTTTAAACCTGACATCATTCACATTGTTAATCCTGCTGTCCTTGGATTAGCAGGATTGTTTTATAGCAAGACCTTAGATATTCCATTAATTGCGTCTTATCACACTCATCTGCCCGAATATCTTCAGCATTACGGCTTGGGTATGTTAGAAGGAGTACTGTGGGAACTCTTAAAAGCTGGACACAATCAGGCAGAGATCAATTTGTGTACGTCTACTGCCATGCTGCAAGCTCTTACAGAACACGGGATCGAGCGGGTCAACCTGTGGCAACGTGGAGTCGATACCGAAACTTTTCAGCCGCATCTCGCCAGTTTGGAGATGCGAAACCGCCTAAGCCAAGGGCGTCCTGAAGCGCCATTGTTGCTTTATGTGGGTCGGCTCTCCGCTGAGAAAGAAATCGATCGCATCAAACCCATTCTGGACGCAATTCCTAACGCTCGCTTAGCTTTGGTAGGAGATGGACCGAACCGCCAAACCTTAGAAAAGCATTTTGCAGACACGCCTACAAATTTTGTCGGCTATCTTGAAGGGCAAGAATTAGCGTCTGCGTTTGCCTCTGCCGATGCCTTTGTGTTTCCGTCTCGAACCGAAACGCTAGGATTAGTGTTGCTCGAAGCGATGGCAGCTGGATGCCCAGTTGTAGCAGCGCGATCGGGGGGAATTCCCGACATTGTAGAAGATGGGGTCAACGGATTTTTGTTTGATCCAAAAGACGAGGGTGGCGCGATCGCGGCAACTCAATATCTGCTCTCTCAACAAGAAGAGCGAGAAACGTTGCGGCGTAATGCCAGACAAGAAGCGGAGCGTTGGAGTTGGTCAGCCGCCACCAAGCAATTGCAACAGTACTATCAACGTGTTGCTACAAAACGTCCGCTTTCTTCAGCCGTCTGAGGTGAGGGCTGAAGAAAGCAAAAAATTCTGGAAGGTCAGCGATCGCGCGTTTGCTTCCAGAATTCATTAAGCGGATTTAACTATGCTGATCCGGTTGATTCGTCGTTGCTGACTAAGAATTTTCCGAATTAGAATTGCTACTACCAATGCCTAACTGCTTTCGGCTCTTTTTAAGCTGCTTCCAGAGCGAGCGAATCTCTCGATAAGATTCTTCTGGCGTCAATTTTCCGCCAGTTTCTAGACAAGAAATATAGCTCACGCGCTGAGAAAACTCCTGTAAATTAGCATTAAAAACTAAGTTCTCAGGCTTCACCGCGCCACGGTAACGACTGCGAGGGTACAAAAAGTTATATTGGTCTGGCATCTTTATCTCCTCATCTAAAAGTTGTTTCTGTTTCAGCGAGGGCAAAAGCGTTAATGCTACTCGGCTGAAACTGAGTAGATAGGAACAGCTTGAGTATTCCCAAGGACACGGTGGCAATCGAAAGGTCTTTAGTTTAACTCAACCTTAATCGGATGTTAACCTAATTAGGCAGAAATATAATATACCTAAAGTAACTACCTTAGGCGGAAGTAAGCGGTGCAACCCCTAGCGCATCTAGTACAGGCAGTCCTTTAAAGCGTGCAAAGTGGCTCCTTTGGAGTTGAGATCGACGCAGAGAGCAACTGATTTAATTTGTCAACTGCTCCTAACAAACTGAAATTGCTGTACTCATCTCCTCACCCTACTACGGCAACTCCCGAACCGCCGCGACGGCTTCTCGTCGCAGTCGTTCAGCAATCCGAAAAAGTTCGCGTCCCGTGTGGATATGGCGATCGTCGTAGTTTAGCGTAAAGTACTCTAGCTCATAAATTCCGTCGTTCACCTGGTTTATACAGTGATACAGGTTGGCAGCGGCAGCAGCAGCACTTGGCGGATTGGGTAGTGCTTGAAAGCTTTGCTGTCCTTTGTCGATTAGAGCTTTACAGTCCTCTAGGTACAACTGAAATGCTTCCATCAATCCATCATCAAAGGGGTCAGCCGCAAGCTGATCGAGTTGGGATTTGAGCGGACGCAAAATCTGGTTTAAGATGCGATTGACGGGTGTGTAGACCCGCTTGAGCCACAGCTTAAGCTGATGGTCTGCATTTTGTTCTGCCTCTCGTTGCTGGCGATAGCGCTCTTGCGCCGCTTCTGTTCGTTGGCGACGTTCCTCTACAGCATCGACAGAAAATCCAACCGCTTCGAGTTGTTCGCTCAAGTGCAGGTACTGATCGTACTGTCTACGATTTTGCGGATCACCTAAAATCTCGTAGGCAGCATTGATTCGAGAAATTTTGTCGTGGTTAGCGGTTTCAGCGTTGGTATCGGGATGGAATCGTTTTGCTAAGCGCCGATAGGCCTGTTTGATTTCAGCTTGGGATGCGGTTGGCTGAAGATCTAGGGTTTGGTAGTGAGTTGAAGAAATCGACATACCGCTATTTTAAAAGAAGAAAGCCAGGAAGACCAAGGCTCAGTGAACCTTTTGCTTCCTTTTCTTTCTCCTATTCACATAGCAAATTCGGATCGGTCTAGCCGTCTAACATCGCAGCGGGCATCGCCATCTCTAAATCTTGAAACAGGGCAGTACTGAGATAGCGCTCGCCAAAGCTGGGTTGAATCATCACAATTAGCTTACCGGCATTTTCTGGGCGTTTTCCCACCTCTAAAGCCGCTTTTAGGGCAGCACCACTAGAGATACCGGAGAGCAATCCTTCTTCCCGTGCAAGCCGCCGTCCATAAGCGATCGCATCATCATCGCTCACAGAAATCACTTCATCAATCAAGTTGACATTGAGCACAGGCGGAATAAAGCCAGCTCCGATCCCTTGAATTTTGTGAGGTCCCGGACGCCCACCTGAGAGAACTGGGCTGTTGGTCGGCTCAACCGCAATGACCTTAAAGCTAGGCTTTCGCTGCTTGATCACTTCTGCAACGCCTGTAATCGTGCCGCCCGTGCCGATCCCTGCTACTACGAAATCAACTTCCCCATCGGTGTCTTGCCAGATTTCTTCTGCGGTGGTTTCCCGATGAATTTGAGGATTCGCAGGATTGCGAAACTGTTGCAGCATGTAGGCATGAGGCGTAGTATCGACAATGCGTTGCGCTTGTTGAATGCAGCCTGCCATGCCTTCAATTCCTGGCGTTAGCACGAGTTCAGCTCCGTAAGCGCGCAGCATCGATCGACGCTCAGAACTCATAGTTTCTGGCATGGTCAAGACTAGCCGATAGCCTTTTGCTGCCGATGCCATCGCCAAGGCAATCCCCGTATTTCCAGAGGTTGGCTCGACTAAAACTGTCTTTCCAGGGGTAATCAAGCCTTCCCGCTCTGCGGCGTTGATCATGCTGATGCCAATCCGGTCTTTCACCGACGCAGAAGGATTCATGCCTTCTAGTTTGGCGACGATGCGAGCAACGCAGCCCGACGCTTGAGGAATTCGATTTAACTGAACGAGCGGCGTGTGACCGATGAGTTCCGTAACGTTTTGAGCAATATGCATGGCTTTAATCAAGGTAAAACAGCGTCTAAGAAAAAACAATGTAGATGTAATACCGTTAGATGTAATACATCAGGTCAAGCTGTTGTCGGGCATCGCGGCGATCGCACAAATCTTGAAGCGTGTAGTTCTGTAAAATTGTCTTTGCAGCTTGATCGGCTTCTTGCCAAACCTCGGCAATGATACCGCCCTCAAGCGTTTTTGTGAATTTTGTTGCATCTTCCTGCTCTTTCGTTTGAGCATCAAAGCCTTCTAAACAGGCGACGATTTCAAGAAGTGTAATTTTCCGAGGTTCGCGGGCGAGCAGATAGCCACCCTTTGCGCCGCGCTGCGATCGCACTATCCCTCCTCGCCGCAAAGTCGCTAGCAGTTGTTCTAAGTAGCGATCGGGAATGTGCTGTTGAGCAGAAATTTGTCGAATTTGGAGTGGCTCTTTACTGGTGTAAACAGCCGCGAGTTCTAGAAGCGCGAGGAGCGCATATTCACTTTTACAAGACAGTTCCACGGGCACGGTAGGTTGGGGATCAATCAAGAACGGGCTTCTTCTAGTATACTCCGGTTTCCTGCTAGGGTTTTGTAGGTTTCTAAAGAATTGACGGAGAAGCTCCCGTAGATGGCCGAGTCTTGTGTTCTCTGGGGTCGTAGCATAATTGTAGAGTACAGTCTGGCTGCGCAGAATGACGATAAGGTAAAGAGGTAGAGCAGAATGCTTTTATACAAAGCAAAGTGTGCAATGTATCGTCTGGATAACCTACTACCCGTTCAGATGGTTTATCTCCAAAGCTTATGTTTTCTCTAATACACGAAATATCAAAGCGAAGTTCCAAAGGGGTTGGCAAAGTCTAGCGATCGCGCTGTCGCACTGTTTCTAACTGAAGATTCTGAAGCATCCTCTACGCTTCACAAAAAACGCCCCGCGTTAGGGCGAGGCGTTTATCAACCGAAATTCAATCAGGGACTCTAGAACGAAAAGGTCGTGCGGATCGTTCCGACGTATACCGTATCGTTGGCGTTGTTGTGTTCAGGATTGAAGATCACAATAATGCCAGGCGTGACGGAAATCTTGTCGCTAAACTGGAAGCGGTATAGACCTTCTAGATGCAGCGAAGAATCTTCATCTTCTCGGCGAACTCCATTCGCGCCTACAAAGTCATTATCAGTAACTTTGGGAGGCATACCAACAACGATGCCTGCCATGTTGCCTTTTTTGCCTAAGTCGGGGAAGGCCAACGTGACAGCCCAGTTCAGAATATCAGCATCCGCATCTGGTCCTGTTTGACGGTGAGCCTTGGTTAAACCACCCCAGCCAGACAACACAAACTTGGGCGTGATGCGAATAGACCCTTGTACCCCGAAGTGGTCTGCTGATGTTGCAGCACCGTTAAATGGATTGTTAGCAAAAGCGCTACCTGTCGCACCCGACGCGCTCACGTTCGTCGCACCCACTCCATTCAGAGGACCGCGATCGTAAGAACGTACATAGGTGAAGCCTAAATCAATATTTCTGCTAGGCTTGAACGCCAACTGCGCGAGCGCTGCATTGGAACCATTAAAGAAACCTTGTGACTCACCCGGAGCCGACGATTCATCTGCCAAGTAGCCCAGAGACACCGTAAAGGCTTGGTTCAAAGGTAAAGTCAGCGTTGCACCTGCGCCGCTGCCATTGGGGCTCGACCCTTGGCGATAGATTGGGTTAAATCGACCGAAGCGAGAGATCGACCCTTGAGTATCGCTGGCGAGTAATGGGTTAAAGTTCGGAGCGTTGTTGTAGAACTCACCTCCCACCGCATCAATCGTCAGATTACCTGCTCCGACCGGGAAACGGTAGAACAACTTGTCCAGTCTTAAGCTGTTATCGGGAGGGGTACCCGAAGGCGACGCGCCTTCATAGGACAAACGAGCCATATTGGTTCCCGTTACTCCAGCAAAGTTCGGAATGTTGCGGGCTTGAAGGCGGGTAAGTAACGTATCTTTTCCGGTAAAGCTCGATCTCAAACTTAGGCGGACGCGATCGCTAAATACTGTATTTTCATCGACGCGACCTGCTGACCCAGCAACTGCCCCAGAAGGCACGGCTCTATCTCCTCCCAAG
The DNA here is from genome assembly GCF_059501405.1 of Myxacorys sp. Classification (NCBI taxonomy): domain Bacteria; kingdom Bacillati; phylum Cyanobacteriota; class Cyanophyceae; order Leptolyngbyales; family Leptolyngbyaceae; genus Myxacorys; species Myxacorys sp. The sequence continues at coordinate 32,871 of NZ_JCACCM010000164.1, read as the reverse complement.
GCTCCAGCAATGCCGAAAATGGCTTCACCTTGAAGTTTGGTTGTGGTCGAAAACTGCTGCTTCTCTAAGGTCGTGGTGCGAGCTTCTACTGCGTCTACCCGTCCCCGCAATGTGGCTAATTCAGCCGCAAATTCTTCTTGCAGCCTTTGAAGCGTGGCTAAATCTTCTTTTTTAACCAAATCTGCGGTTGAGGCTGCAATGAGTTCATTGACGCGATCGAGGCAGGCATTAAGACCGGCGGCAAATTCATATCGAGTGGTGGCGCGATTGCCGCGGAAGGTGCGGTCAGGATAACCTGCAATACAGCCGTAACGCTCAACTAGGGATTGCAGCGCTTGAAATGCCCAATCTGTAGGGCGAACATCAGAAAGTTGCGAAACCGAAGTGACTTGATCGGCAGCATTCGCATCTTCTGCACTGCCATAAGTCTCAATTTGGTCTAGAGAAGCTGGGGCCTGAGCTTGAGCAGGCACATCAGCAGCTTGAGCCATGCCCGCACCAACGGTAGCAGAGACCGCGATCGCAGCACCCAAAAGTGCAGGACTAGTCAGCAATGACTTCCACAAATGATTCGACATGTTTGCTTTTCCTTTCACACCATTAATAAACCGAGTCGGCTTGGACAAGACTGCAATGCTTGCAAAAGCCAGTACCTGCGTTGTCCTTACTAAACTGCACACTTATTCAATTTAAAGCTGCATATTTAGCCCGCTCAAGAGTATATCCTAAGCAAGGGATATCCTAAGCAAGTTTGTGTTAGAGAAAGATTCTTCTAACTCGCGGCAGATGAAGTATACAGAAATTCTGTCAAAAGTGTTGTTTCCTCGAATACAAATGGTGGCTGAAAAGCTCCATTTCAAGGCATGAGCTTCGATCGGCAGAGGCGAAAATCTTTGCTCACGGTAGATGTAATTAAAACTAGGGATATCGCTACGATTTAGGGAACAGCGCCCACCTAGAAATGAAGAGTTATGCGATTCGTAACTGATCCAGCAACCGCCATCAAAATTCAGAAGATGCAAGAGCGAGTCCGCTGGGGGTCGCCGGAGATTCAAACGCGCGGCATTGATCAAACGCGCTTGATACTGGCTGATGAGCAGAATGATGTGCCAGAATTTTCGTTTTTAGTGATTGGCGATAGTGGCTCTGGCAAACATCAGGGACACAACCCACAGCGACGAGTTGCCAAACAGATGTTGACTCAGTGGGATGAGTGCCGCTTTATTTTACATACGGGAGATGTGATCTATTTAGTGGGTTCGAGCGAATTTTATCCTCCAAACTTTATCGAGCCATACCGAGAATTTCTGGTCGGCGGGGAGCATTACAAGCGGCTGAGTTATGAGCAGATGGTGTTTAAGTTGCCGTTTCTGCCTGTGCCAGGAAACCACGACTACTATGACTTGCCTGTGTTTTTGGGTGCGATCGCACAGCTGACCTACCCGCTTCGCCGCTTGCTGCAATCGCGGCTGGAGTTCGATTTGGGTTGGCACGGCTCAGGGCAGGGCAAAGCCTACACTCAAGCCTTTATCGATCCGTTGTGGATGGTCGAGATGAAAGGGCAGTTGGGACAACACCTCGATCGGCATTACAGCGCCAAAACCTCTACCGGACGATGTTTGCAGTACGAACCGGGGCACTTTACCCGCGTGCCAAACCGCTACTATAGTTTCTGCTATGGCGGCGTTGATTTTTTTGCGCTCGATTCCAACACGTTTAATGAACCTGCTCCATTGCCGACCGATTCAGCAGGAGACGAGTATCGGCAGGTGCTACAAGCTCGCCGTCGTAAGGTAGAAGCTGAAATGCAAGCCTTGGTGACTCAGATTGAAACGCTTAGCCCAACTCAGCAAGAGGAGGCGGATCAAATTGACGATATGCGGGTTAAGTTGCAGCAGCTTGAAGAAGTGCAGATAGACATTGATAAACAATTAACCGCCGATCAAGCGATCGTGGTTGACACCGAGCAATTGAACTGGCTGCGCGATCGCTTAATTGATTCTTGGCGCAACCCGGAAGTGCGAGGGCGCGTCTTGTTTTTCCACCATCCGCCCTATGTGACAGAAGCAACGAAGTGGCAGCAGGCACAAACGTTAGCGGTGCGGTCGCGCTTGCGGCAAGTGCTAGATGACGTAAAAGCTGCTGTGGGAGACATTGCGAATGATCAGCCGATTGTCAATTTGGTGCTGAATGGTCACGCGCATTGTTTTGAGTATCTGAGAACGGTTGACACTGGAGCGGGCGATGCGAATGTCAACTGGATTGTCTGTGGCGGCAGTGGCTACAGTTTGCGACGGCAGCGCATGGAAGGACCTGTGTTGACGGAGCGGTTTCGCGTGTTTAGCAACGAGACCACTGTTGCGAAGTCTCATTTATTTGTGGGACGTGAAGGACAGGGGTCGCGGAAACGCCGTCCCTACTCGTTTGTCCGCATTGATGTGCAAGCCGGAAATCCAGTTAAGTTTGTGGTGCGCCCGTTTGTGTCGGAATGGTATCGAGGAGAGTGGAGCGATCGCGCCTTGACGCCCTTTACGATTTAGTTGGCTCTTTACCTCTTACTGAAGACGCTACCCCCATTTGCAATCATTACGCTAAGAGAACTTTAATATATTTCGGAGAAACGATCATATGACCTTGCAAGGCATCCTTTTAGATGTAGATGGGACATTGATCCTGAGTAATGATGCCCATGCCAACGCTTGGGTTGAGGCATTTGCGGCGTTTGGTCATCCGATCTCATACGAGCAAGTGCGACCGTTAATCGGCATGGGCGGCGATCAGATCATTCCAATGCTAACTCCGGGATTATCTGACCAGGAGGGCGAGGGTAAGAAAATTAGCACTCACCGGAGAGCTACTATGGTCGAACAGCTTGGACCGACATTATCGCCCACGAAGGGAGCGCGACAACTGGTAGAAAAACTTCAGCAAGATGGCTATTCGATCGTCGTTGCCAGTTCAGCGTCGCCAGAAGAACTTGAGGTGTTGCTAGAGGCGGCTGATATCAAAGATCTGTTGAGCGATGTGCCGGTGACTTCATCCAGTGATGCCGAGACTTCAAAACCCGCTCCTGACATAGTAAGCGCGGCTCTCAAGCGAGGCGGATTTGAACCAAATCAGGTTGTCATGATTGGCGATTCACCCTATGATGTGGCAGCAGCAAACACCGCAGGCGTCGAAGTGATCATGTTCCGCTGCGGCGGATTCAATGACAGTGAATTAGAAGGCGCGATCGCGATCTACGATGATCCAGCCGACTTACTCGCCCACTACGATCGCTCTCCATTGGGAACAAAAACACTGAAGTTAGTGGAGCAATAACACAATGGCGCATCCTTTTCATAATGAGGAAACATTAGCGAACGCCGTCGCGGAACTCGCGGAGGATGCGCTAAAGCAGGGGTTAATTCCGAGCTATGTTGTCCATCATTTTCGGGATTATAGAGATTTTTATATTCCCAATGAGAAGGAATCTGAAGCGTTGAGCGCTGAGCAAGCGTATTTGAAGCTGAAGCAATTGGTGGACGGGAAGGCAAAATAGGGTTCGATTACCTTCTGGGAACTTGCAGAGCAAACCGCCGAGGGTGAGCCTGCCCTGATAAGCTTAAAGAAGTGTTAAGTCTTTTGGATAGGTCAACTCTAGTGAATATGCGTGTACTGCGATTCTTTGAAGCTTGGCTCCGCCCATTGTTCGGACTCCTTCTTGCTCTCGTCATTGGCATGACGTTTTTGGCACTTCCAGCCCACGCTGCAAGCTCGGCGGCGGTTCGGGCATACGATGATGCCGACGCCACTACCAAAGACTATTCGGGTCAAACGTTGATCTCTGCCGAATTTAGCAATGCTCGGCTAGCTGAGGCAAACTTTAGTGGAGCAGACCTGCGAGGAGCCGTCTTCAATGGGTCTGACCTTCGTAAAGCGAACTTTCATGGCGTTAATTTTGGCGAAGGAATTGCTTACCTAAGCGATCTGTCTGGCGCTGACTTGAGTGATGCCGTTCTCACCTCTGCGATGATGCTGCGATCAGTGTTTACTGGAGCCAACGTGACGGGTGCAGATTTTAGTCTTGCTGTGCTCGATCGCTATCAAGTCGTGCAGCTTTGCAAAACCGCAAGCGGGGTCAATCCGGTCACAGGAATTAGCACGCGCGAATCGCTAGAATGTCCGTAAGACCTACTCTTATAGGACTCTTTTGACATGATGTGGCACCGATCTATTCCGCTCTTAGCGCTTCTCGTCATGCTGCCTGCCTATGCCGTCGAACCATCGGCAGAACCATCGACTCGCCCAGTGGCTCAACAGCAGCCGACAGCGGAGCAACTCTATCAAGCCTGTACTCAAAATCGGGCTGAAACTTTGCCGAATCCCTTTACTGATGTCTCCCCTAACCATTGGGCGTACAAAGCTGTGCTGACAATGCACTACTGCGGAGCCTTCCGGCAAGCTGCACCGAGACGGCTGTTTGATCGTTCACCCTCGCCGCAGCAGTCGGTCGTGCCCATTCAAGCGCAATGATCGCGGATCGGGCGTAGCGCTCTGCGAGGTTGATGGTTCTGGCAAACATCCAGCAACTTCAGCCAGCGTGTAGAGCGGTCGCCCTTTCACCTCTTCATAGATTCGCCCAATATATTCTCCTAAGATGCCAATGCTGATCAATTGAACCGCACCAAAGAAAAAGATTGCCATGATGATCACGGTGAGCCCAGCCAGGGGAGAGTGCGGAACAAAGATTCTCCAATATAAAACCAGCAGCATCATCAACAGTGAGAGAGCCGCAGACAGTAATCCAATATAAGTCGATAAGCGTAACGGAACCCGTGAGAACGAAACGAGGCCGTTAAGTGCTAAAGACCATGATTTGCTAAACGTATATTTTACATCTCCGGCATAGCGGGGGTTACGCTCGAATGGAACGGCGGTTTGAGCAAAGCCAATCCACGATCGCAGTCCGCGAATGTAGCGATTTCGTTCTGGCATCGTATTCAAAATATCGACAACGCGCCGATCCATCAAGCAAAAGTCGCCTGTATCGGTGGGAATATCGACATCTGCAAGGCGTTTGAGAATGCGGTAAAACACGAAGGCCGTCATTCGCTTAAACCAGCCTTCTTTGTGGCGGGCGCTGCGTTGAGCATAGACTACATCGTATCCCTGCTGCCATTGGGCGATCAGTTCGATGACGAGTTCGGGCGGATCTTGCAAATCGGCATCCATTACCACCACGGCTTGACCCCGCACAAAGTTGAGTCCAGCCGTCACCGCGATTTGATGACCAAAGTTACGAGCAAGACTGAGGTAACAAATGCGGGGGTCTTGCTGATGCAGTTGCCTTAACAGGGCAAGGGAGCGATCGCGGCTGCCATCATTGACAAATATCAGTTCCGCTTCGCCGTCAAGCTGATTAATCACGGCGCACACCTGACGATAAAGCTCTAAAAGAGTGGCTTCCTCGTTATAGATTGGAATCACAAACGAGTATTTGGGAGAGGTAGATTCAGTCATAGCAAGACGCTGGAAGCAAGTTGGAGCCATTTTGCCAATAGAATACCAGTCTTGATCAAACATTCCTACCGAAGAGTGTGCGTTAGATCTGTTGCCGTACCGAATCCATCATAAAAACTCAATGGATAAGTCGGTAAAATCCATTGGTAAAGCAACCGCTCGTCCTCAGGAGTGAAAATTGTGAAAGTGCTTGCTCACACCGCCTTGACTTGTGCTTGTCTACTGATGAGCAATGTGTTGAACGAAAAGCAACTCACTGCGGCAACGGTTGTCGCACAGTTAATCCATGCAAAACAAACACAAACAGCAGCCAGTGTGTCACCTCTATTCAAACAAGTCGATCGCGGCACGATTACCATTGCTTCCTCACCTCCTAAAGGAGCTACACCCGTTTTAGATCAAGCAGATGTCTACTTTCCTGTGGTTGCTGCTCACGCTTCAAAGTCGGTTCAATTTCCCGCTGTGCTATTGCTGCAAGGGGCATTGGTTGATAAATCGGCGTATTCAACGTTTGCCTCTAGAGTGGCAAGCTACGGATTTGTTGTGGTGGTTCCCAATCACCGAAGAACGGTAAGCGCTCCCAATGGGCGATCTGTCGCAGGATTAGCGGCTGAACAACAGCAAGTCAACGATGTTCTCAAACAGCTAGTTTCTGAGAACGCCAATGCTAAATCTCGCCTTACTGGAAAGGTGGACACAACGAAGCTAGGGCTGTTAGGACATTCGCTGGGTGGATATGCCGGACTAGGAGCTATCCAAAATATCTGTTTTCCGGGAGTTTGCACAGGTCAGTTTGCCCGACCGCAAGCGTTAAAAGCGGGCATCTTTTATGGAACCAATTTCCGAGTGCCAGCCATCACTGGAAAAGTTCCGTCGATTCGGAACCAAAATATTCCTACTGCCTTGATAGCAGGAAGCCGCAATGGAGTGTCTGACTTGGATGAGACGCAGGCAACCTACAAGCAAATTCAAGATGCACCCAAAGCGCTGATGGTTGTAAACGGAGCAAATCATTACAGCATCACCAATCAAGATAGCCCACGTGATCCAACTAGACCCACGTTGAACCAAGCCGAAGCAACAGAAACGATCGCGCGTTGGAGTGCATTGTTTTTGCGGGCACACCTACTGAATGACCAAGCCGCTTTTGATTATGTGTACAAGACGGGAGATGCTCGTGATTCAAACGTTAGCGTCACCAGCGAACTCCCTCGGCTCGATCGTTCCAAATAGAGATTCGCTCGTATTAGTTAGAGGCTGTTGATGGGCCGACCGATTTACGCTTGCTTGCCGCTTTCTCCTTTGATCACGGCTGATGTGATGAGATGAGCGAGTCGTAATGCTTCTGGCACATGTCCGCGATCGGTTAATCGAGTTAAGGCTTGAGCTGCGATCGCAGGCGTCGTACCACAAACCTGAAACACAAACGGCGGCGTTTGATAAATCTCTCCCGCTCGCTTCAGGGTTGCCCACCGTCGATCAGGCTGGGGCAACCGACGCAACGCATATTCAACCTTGACTAAGTTAGGCAAGCGGCGCATGACACTAATGCAGGGAAGACGTAATTGAGTTGAGAGCGCCGGAAGATCGACAACATTGAAGCCTCCAAAGGAGATGCCATCGAGCAGCACTAGATGGAGTTGAGATAAAAATTTGCTCTTGATTAGCAGATTGACGATCGTTTCAGTCGCATTCCATCCGTCGGCTTGAAGTTCTCCCCAAACCATGCCCTCAAACCGGGTTCCGGCGCAGATAACGCCTGCGATCGCAACCGGATCAGGGGTTCGCCTAACAAAGGGCGCATCATCAAATCCAATCACTCGCAGCGTGCGGCGTTGTTCAATCAGTTTTGCAAGTTCCATTCCTCTCGTTCAAGCCAATCATCGGTGCATCATCCTCTAATTTTACCGAGCAATCTTTCAGAGACTGGTGATCTGCTGAGTGCTCACTTCAACCATTTGTCAATTCGGGAATGCTAAAGCTCAAGTCGATGTAACGAAAGCATTCCTTAGGAACGCCCAAGCTCAAGTCGATGTAACGAAAGCATTCCTTAGGAACGCCCAAGCTCAAGTCGGTGTGACGGAAGCATTCCTTAGGAACGCCCAAGCTCAAGTCGATGTAACGGAAGCATTCCTTAGGAACGCCCAAGCTCAAGTCGGTGTAACGGAAGCATTCCTTAGGAACGCCCAAGCTCAAGTCGGTGTGACGGAAGCATTCCTTAGGAACGCCCAAGCTCAAGTTAATTGCACCCGCTAATCTCCGCGTACTGCCTTAACCAAGGACAAATTTACTAAAACTTCACGTCATGTTCCTTAGATTCCCTCAGGGTGTTGTTGGAAGCAACGAAGTAGAGTGAAACGGTAAACATTCGCAACCGGGATACTCAGATGCCTCGTCAAAAACGCAGTTCTCAAACCCTTGAAAGAGCGCAACAACGCTCTGTTAGCTTACAGTCCATTGACCCTGCTCTCGATCTCGGCAAAGGCTTAACTTTAGAGGTTTATTTGAGCGCGATCGCAACTCACAAAACTCAATTGGATGATTACAATCGCACCCTATCCTCGATTGAACAACTGGCACTTGCGGTTGATGAATCTGAGAAGGTGCTGAAAGATTTGAGTGAGCGAATGCTGTTGGGTGTGGGCGCGTTTTATGGCAAGGACAGCGAGCAATATGTAATGGCAGGTGGCGCTCGAAAGAGTGATGTGGCGCATACTATGTCGAAAGCGCGTGTGGGCGTGTCGAAGAAGAAATCGCAAGAGGAAGCCGCTTAAGCAAATTGATTGAGTGTGATACCAGTGTGTTTGAATTGCCACCCTGCTAACGATTTAACAGGGTGGTTTTGTTTGAAGCGGTAGGAAGAATGCTTTAGCGAATGCGATCGCGCACTGGATGCGATCGCATTCTGGAACGGGTTTCCACAGATAAAGCAGCCAGCTAAAGGGACAAAAATGCTCTTTATCTTTGAGGAGGCAACTTCTGGCTTCGGTTTCATTGATATCTGCCGCTTTTAGTGTAAACCGTTAGACCACCAGAGATCTGGGAATACTGAGCTTATATCCCGAAAAATCAGGATACGCACAAGCCTGCCCTGATCTGAGCCTGTGCATCTGTAAGAAAAGATTTGACAACGGCGAACTGGGAATAGAGAGCACCTGAACTACAGCAGTAAATGTAGATTGATGAACTTATGCCTATTTCCTACGATCTAAATCTAGTAGCTCTATCGGTTCTGATCGCTATTCTCTCCGCTTATACAGCTCTAGATCTAACAGAACGAATCGCAACGGCTAAAGGGTGGTCTTGGATGGGTTGGTTGATGAGTGGCGCAAGTTCCTTTGGAATTGGCATCTGGTCGATGCATTTTGTCGGTATGTTGGCGTTTCATCTAACCGTACCAATCAGTTATGACTTTTTGATTGTTTTGGCTTCTGTCTTGCCTGCAATTTTGTCGTCAGGGTTTGCCCTATGGATTGCTAGCCGCAAAACGCTTCAGATTCCTAGCTTGCTAGGTGCAAGCCTAATAATGGGGATGGGCATCACTACGATGCATTACACCGGCATGGCTGCAATGCGGCTACCAGCGATCGCCCACTACGATCTGCAATTGGTAACACTTTCTGCTGGGATTGCAGTGATGGTCTCACTCGTTGCCTTGTGGTTAACGCACTATCTGCACAAGCAAGCAGCAGTCATTTGGTGGCAGAAAATTGGTGCAGCAGCATTAATGGGAATAGCCGTGCCAATCATGCACTATACAGGCATGGCTGCGGTTTGTTTTAGTCCAATTGAATCATCCTCTAGGGAGTTTTCTACACCCGACGCAACTTGGCTCTCGTCCCTGATTAGTGCCGCAACATTTTCTATTTTATGTTTAGCGCTGGTAACTTCTTCTGAAACAAAAGTTGTTGATCGTACAAAAGAGCTTTCCTTAGCTTTAAAGCAGCTTCAGCAATCCCAACTTCAACTCATTCAAACTGAGAAAATGTCAGGTCTAGGCCAACTTGTTGCAGGAGTCGCTCACGAAATCAATAATCCAGTCAACTTTATTCACGGCAATCTGCGCTACATGCAAGAACATAGCCAAAACTTGCTGGAACTTGTGCAGCTTTACCAAAATTACCATCCTGACTCAGCAGCTCAAATTCAAGCGAGAGTGGACGAAATCGACGTGGAGTTTGTGCAGAAAGATTTACCCAAGGTACTGGACTCCATAAAGCTCGGAAGTGATCGCATTTCTCAGATTGTGCGATCACTTCGCAATTTCTCACGATTGGATGAGACCGAATACAAGGCAGTAGATATTCACGATGGGATTGACAGTACGTTGTTGATTTTACAACATCGCTTAAAAGCTACACCAAAGCGTACAGCCATCCAGGTAGTTAAGAATTATGCACACTTACCTTTAGTGGAGTGCTACGCCGGACAACTGAATCAGGTGTTTATGAATATCCTTGCAAATGCAATCGATGCCATTGAAGAACTTAAGGTCAAGGAAACTGATCAAGATATCAAGGACCATTCCAATCAAATCACCATTTGCACCTCAGCGATAGATGCCCAGTCGATGCAAATTGCGATCGCTGATAATGGAATCGGTATTTCCGAAACCATTCAAAAACGAATCTTCGATCCATTTTTCACAACAAAACCAATTGGCAAAGGGACAGGAATGGGAATGTCAATCAGTCACCAAATCATCACCGAAAAACACAATGGTAAGTTGGAGTGTTTTTCAACCCCTGGTAAAGGGACGCAGTTTGTCATTCAACTTCCTATTCAGCAACAAAGCTCATCAGCAGTCTAACCAGCAGCTTGCAGCAGACGAAAAGAATCCCTGGTTTTGAGTTAGACTACTTTCCCGGACTGAACCGCACCATTTTCCACGAGAAGGCTGATCAGGTGAAGTCGTTGCTCGTGGAGCGAATTTATCAGTCAAGAAGTGCAGCGCCTTCAACAGCAAACGCATGAGGCCCGCAAATCTAAACCTGCTCTATGATGCAGGAGGTCTATCAGAAGACACAGCCTAGCAATATAATAGAGCGGCGAACAGAGTTTTTTCATTTCGCGTCGGTCATTCTTATCGTTGCTCATCTGCACCGTATATACCGCCTCATTTCAATCGCCGAATTGCAGTTTGTAGATAGCCAGCGCGTTGCTGCGATCCTTCGGAGCTTGGCAGAGCCAATCGCACAGATTAACTAACCACGATTGGGATAACGATATCTATCTATGGAAGCAGAAGCCGTTTAATGTTAAAAAGCTATCTGCAATGAGTGAAGCGGAACGCCACAGAACGAGTGGGAATGTTACGACAAAATCGTGGGTTTTCCCCACCGGACAGAGACTGAGAAACTTGGCATGATAGAAGAGTCAACAACAGGACAACCTAATGAAATTTCTAATTCAGCCGCTCTACAACTGGTATCGTGCGACGCTACGGAATTCTAAATATCGTTGGTTGATTATGTTGGGTAGCTTGCTCTACTTAGTCAGTCCTCTCAATGCTCTGACCGATCTGTTACCCATCTTAGGTTGGGTTGACGACGGAGTAGTTGCAACTCTCTTGGTCACAGAAGTCTCTCAGATTCTGCTCGAACAACTCAAAAATCGCAAATCAAAAGTCGATACAACCAACGCCGCTACAATCAGCTAACACCACACGCTCAGCAAACTTCAATCACACGGAAGGTAAACTATGTCTGATCCGATAAAAGACCAACTTTCAACCAATCTTCAAAAAGCAAAGACAGAAGGTGGAACGCGGGCAACTCGCATTCGAGATATTGTTTGGAATGCGTCGAGTCAGGCATTTGCTGAAGTGAAAGAAGGAGCAGGTACGCTGAGTGCGATTGCACAAAACACATTTGATACAGTCACGGTAAATCTGAGCGATGGCTCTCAAGCCTCTGAAGAAACGAATCGAGCCACTTCACCTGATCTATTGACTAGCATCGTAATGCTGTTCACCGTGATTAAGGATCGACTCGTTACCCAACTGCGCGAGCCACTGGCGCAGGCTGACAGAACCTTAACCGAACGCTACAGCGATCGCTACATAGCTGGAAAGCAACGAGTGGGTCAAGCGGTGAACTGGTATAAGAGCGCGCTTGAAACTGCCTCTTCTAATGAGTTTCAGCAGAAGCAAGCCGAAGCCGAACTAAAGGTTGGTAGAGCAGGCGCATTAATCGCCAGGAAAGAACAGCAAATTCGTCAGCAGTTGAAGACCTTTTTGCAAAGCGCTGTTGCTAAGATTTGATAGCCTTGAAACTCATTAAGCCTTAATCTATTTTGGCGCGGAAACGAACAAACCCGTAGGAACTCGCAGGGGTAGCATTTACCGACGTGACGTTCCCGATTTGGAAGTAAGCCGCGCCTTTGCTATTGTTTGTACCCTGACACGCCGTTGGAAAATTGGCTGTATAGAAACCGCTACTGAGACCTGTGCCTGAACCATCTGCGATCGCGGTTGTCGTTCCATTAAAATTCAACTCCAGTGAACCTGGAACATAACTTTGGTTAACAGGCACGAAGTCACAGATACTTGCATTCTGGGCTGTGCCTGCTCCATCGGATAAGAAGTAGATCGTATACTCTACTTCATCTTTGGGAGCGGGTACTCCAGGGTTAGGGGCCGGAATTTGGCTACCTGTAATAGCTCCTAGCAGGTAAGCCGCGCTGCCCCCTGCCCAACCAGATGCGTTGTCATTGGGGTCGGTTGCTAAATCGTTATAACCACCCACTGTCTGTTTAGTGCTACCCACTGTCGCCTTGGTCACACCCGTGATGCGCTTCACTAATCGCAACCGAGGACCGATTGTTGTAACGGTGGGATCAGCGGCGGTAGGAGTGCTGGGATCGTTACTGTTGACGTTAGCAACTCCAGCGCTAGATACGATCGCTTGGTTTGATACAGTCGCTACTCCGTTTGGCAGGGGATCATTAATTTGAACTCGAAATTTAACCGTCGCGCTTTTATCAGCGGCTGTTGTTCCTAACATACCGCCTGTTGCGGCAGTGGCTCCTGTTCCCAATCGAAACGTGATTTGAGAACCTGATATTTCTGCTTGATCATCTGCTGATGCGTCGGTTTTAGCGCCGCTATTGGCTCCAGTTGAAATTTGTAGTGTACTCGGAACATAGGTAGTATTCGTTGGGATAGCGTCGGTTAGAACAACGTTGTTGGCTGAAGTAGTAGTACTTGTGTTGCTGACTGCGATCGTATACTCCAAAATATCACCAGGAGTTGCAGTTTGGCTGGCAAGGGGAATTGTACCGCCAGATTTATCACGATCGTCTACTAGAGCAACTGATTTATCGGCTGTAAGAGAACTAGATAATACTGGTACAACATTGATTAGGGTAGGATCATCATCGGCTGTGCTGGTTGGGTCATTTCCAGAATTAACGCCATTGTCAGCGGCTTGAAAGAAAGGAGCGCTGACTGAAGGCGGATTAGCCGTGGCTCCAGCAGCATCAGCATCTGAAATAACTGTACCAACTGTTGAACCAGGATTGTCAGGAGTACTGAAGGTTGCACTTGCTTGGTTAGCGATCGCGCTTCCACCATTGTCACTGTTAATGGTAGCAACGATTTTGATTGTAATAGTGTCACCTTTGCGGAGAGTACCTGTATTGGTCAGAGCGCCAGATCCACCGTAGCTAGAATTGAGAGTAATCGTGTTACCTGCCGTTTGAGAAACAATAGCAGCACTAGAAAACGTTAGTTGAGACGGTAGCGTGTCGTTTATGACAAAGCTAGTTGCATCGCTAGTTGCAGCAGGAGTGGAATTAGAATAGGTAATGGTATATTCAACTTGATCGCCTACTGTAACCTTGCCATCACCATTAGTGTCAGTAAGAAATCGGACTGCTTTTTTACCCTGAACATTCGCCTTATTAGCCGTTGTGACAACTAAAGGAGTCGTAACAATCGAACTTGGAAAATAGATCCAAGTATCGATTACTTTTTGATCACCATAATCACTCTCACTACCTGTGTTTGTTCCGAACTTGTGAGCGCCACTAGCGCTATCAACTCCTGCTCGTCCATCGCAAATCGGAACAGTGGGACTAGAACAACCAAGAGTTACGGATGTTCCATTTGTTGTGTAGTTTCTCTCATCGAAATAAACAGTTGTTGCTGTAGCACCCGTCGAAAATCCACCAGGTGGATTTAACATTTGAATCTTAAATCCATCTTTGCCTGATTCTACGTCTATGAGAGGAAAGTGATATTCTCCACCTCTCAAGACAATTCTAGTTGGATAGGCTGCATTACCTGCAAGAGGAGGCAGCACAGTCCCATCTCCGTTCTTGCCATCCCAAGAGACAGTATTAAAGCCTGAATTCGTTTTTCCTTCCAATACTCGATCGCCATCAGCAGAACTATAAGTACCGTTGTTATTGGTGTCGATGATGATCTGGTAACTTCCACTTTGAGGTGCATCAAAGCTAAAGGTTCCACCGACGCCTTGAGGCGTTTGATTACCACTGCCTCCTGTTCCGCCTGTGAACATAAAATTGCTAGCAGGAGAGGGAGCGATTGCCATGAGTGGAACGCCCAACCCATCGACCGCCGTGGTGCTAGGTGCATTAAAAAACAGCCGATGCACAGGTTGTTGAAGTGTAATGCCGCCTGCTAAAGGGAGCTTTCCTGTTGCATACAAAGGACTACCGCTTGAACTGAGAAGACCTAGGGAATTAGAGAAGAAAATGAATCCGTAGGGATCAAGACCGCTTCCTACACCAAGATTTGTACTGTAACGGTAGCCATCTTGCGTCAGAATAAAAAGTTCTGATTTCAAGTAGCGATTACTTGAACCCATATTTAGAGAAACATAGTCTGAAAAGACACGACCATTTAGATCAACTGTAGAGGTAGCACTACTCCGCACAGTAATGTCCCACATAGCGACAGACGACTTCTGGTTACTGTCAATCCAAGGATTTGCGATGTCGTCAGCGTTAGTTGCCGCAACTGGATCTGCTCCAGCGCCCGATCCGATTGTAGGACCGTAAAACACAACCTGATAAACTCCGGTTGTTGGAACTGTATAAGTACAGGGCGTATACCCTCCACTAGCGGGTAGAGGACCTGCTATTTCCTTTGCTCTGGTGTCTAAGATGCCTTTTCCCGATTGAGCAGTTTTGCAGTTAAGCTTAGCGGTTGATGGTGAATCAACGCTATCTGTCTCACTAAACAGTAATATGTTGCTATTAGTCCCTACTCCTACGGCGCTAGAGCCAAGATTAATCACTTCTCCAGCATTGGCATAAACTTTTAGAATGGTGCGTCGTTTAAAGGTTGATGTAGAATCAGTTCTCCATTCAGTGTAAGGGCGGCTGCCGCCATTTTTGACCAATTCTCGGCTGCCTTCTGCGATCGCGCTCTGCTGCCAGTTGACCAAACCACTTAGCGCGATCGCGCCTGCTAGCAAGTTCCGAAATAGAGTTGACTGAATTGGGGCTTTTTTTACTTGCTTCATCATTGCTTCTCTGGCGCAGATGCCATGTTCGGTTTCACTGTAGACGCTTGTTGCTGAGATGGCGCAGCTTTTTGCAGCCCAAAGCCACTAAACAATTCATTTAGTTTGATTGTTAATCCCGCGTAGAATCCTCCCGCCGATCGCGAGCCGTCAAAGTCCCTGTCGCTCACCCGACCAAAGCTATAGCCCGCCGCCAAGCGCAAATTTGGCGTCAGATAATAGCCCGCTTCTAACAAAACTCCAGTCTCACTATAGCCAGCACTCGATTGAGCAATCCGCCGCACTTCGCCCACCACATCCCAGCTATAGCCAAAGCGGTAAGTCGCTCGCACTTGTGCCAGAGAAACATCACCCGTTCCTGCTAGGTCGCTGGCGAGGTAGGTTGTACTATGACGCAATGCGTACTTACCGTAAAACTCCCAGCGCCAGTTCGGAGCGTAGATGCCTTCGAGCGCGATCGTACGGTCTTCTGTTCCCGTGCCACTGCCAAACAAAATCGTATCGGGAATCGTAGACGGATTTTTACGGTACTCAAAGCGCAGCAGCGCATTAAACTTGTCATCGTTCGGATCGCGGTAGGCTAATCCCAGCTTCAGTTCCTTCGTGTCATCCAACCCAATCAGCGTTTGGTTAGCAGAATTGGCTTGCTGATAACGAACCAACGCGGTTAACGCAGGTGATATCTTTCCCGTTGCGGCTGCCGAAATAACTGTGTTGTCTCCACCCGAAGAACTACGATGTTCGTAGCGTGCGCTTGCCTGAAACTCTTTACTTCCCGTATATTCCAGTCCTGCACTATAACTATCGCCACTTTGTAATCCTAGAGCAGATGCACTCTGCCCAACCGCAAACGGCTGAGCAAATCGAGTTCCCGCACCAGTATTGCCAAAAAAGCCGCCAAAGATATGTTCATACGCCAAATTCATTCGTAGCCCTGGCGCGATCGCTAATCCTTGGTTGACCCCGATCGCGCCTTGGGTTGTCCAGCTATTTGCTCCGCCAACAATGCCATAGCGAGCGTGCAGCGTAGTATCAGGCCCAAACTTATATTCACTGTTCAGACCCAGAGTTGTAATCGCTTGACCGGCGTATTGCCCGCGCGTGTAGAACTGCTGGCTCAGATCTAAACTGGTTCCCGGCATCACTGCCCAACTCAGTCCTAATCCTGTACGATCGCTGTACACCGCGTCAGTTTCAGATGAAAGCGTCGTTTCATTCTGAGCTAGAAACGTGAGATTTTTTGCAATGGGTAGCGAGAGCCGCGATCGCAGTTGATCGGATGAGCCACTAAATTCGGGAGAGAGCCGATCGGTGCGATCGCGGTGAAGCAGATCTACATTAAGCGCAGCACTACCAAACTGTTGCTGAACGCCGAGTGCGATCGTTGTCAGAGAATTATCGACTTGCGTACCAGGAATCGCTTCAGTTCGAGGAGCAAATAAATCTTGAAACGTATCTAGGCGGCGAGGTGCAATACCTGTATTGTCTTCGTGGTCATACTGTACTCGAAGTTTTGTGGTTGTAGAAACATTACCCGTTACCTCTGCCCCGTAACGAGTTTGACCTGGAACAAAACTCACCGTTGCATCGTTAGCAAATCCAGTATCGGTGTGTCTGTAATAGCCGCGCACTCCAATTCTTGACGCGATTTGAGCATTGGCTTCAAGCCGGTAAGCAGAACCGTCAACCAAACCGAGAACATCAGAACGATTGCTAGAGTGAGCATATTCCGCAATAACACTGCCATTACCAAACGAGAACATGGCATCTGAACCGTATAGTTCAAAGTCTCGCACGCCTTGGCTTTCTAGCAGATACGTTGCACCAATCCAACTCTCTTGCCCCGATGTTTTAGAGAAGTGATAAACGGCACGACCTGCAAAAATATCGCTCTTATCGCCCTGCTGATTTTCGTATTGATAGGTCGTGACAATGCGCCGAACAAGAACCTGTCCAAGCGCATCAACGTCCGTTCTGAGAATCGGTTGTCTAAATAGCAGCGTTCCACGATCGTAGTCAATTTCATAATCAACTCCGCGATTCAGCGGCTTTCGCTCAAGCACTGTGCCGGGGCGATTTAACTCTTCGGTTTCTAGAAAAACGTTCTCGCTACCCCCAATAAGCAACCGTCGTGAGAGAAAGTAGAACCCACTCGTCCCATCAGGCGCGATCGTATCGCGCTGAAAGCCTTGCACATTGTTGCCGTAGAACGCACTCAGTTGGAGGTTAGCAATGTTGTAGTTAGACTTAAATCCGTGGAGTTGACGCGAGGTTGCGGTGAATTGCTGCGATCGCGTCGCAAATTCCTCGGTATTGTAGTCACCCCACATAAAGTAATCAACACCATTCGTGCGGCGAGACGTGCGCTCTAGCTTCAGGAAAACGCTGTCGATTGAAGGGGTCAGCACATCGACTTTAGAACTATCGCCATACACTGGATAGTTCTGATCGCAAAATTGCTGAGCGCGAAATAGATAGGCTGTGCCATCGCAGGTTTCGTTGAGTGCGCGATCGCTGTTGTAGGCTCCGGTCACGAGCCAGTCTCCTACCTTTCCTGTCGCAAAAACGGCTCCCCGACCTGCTAAGTGATAGTTGTTGTTGCCATCGGTCGGCAAAAAATCTCGAAAGCTGCGGTAGAAATCGGTGCCGCGTTTGCCAAACCGTAGATCAATCGACCCTGTGACCACTGAGGAACGCAAATCGGTTTCAAACTGAACTTGCGTAAACGCATCCAATGCGTCTGTTTTGGCTTGAATTCTCACGGTTTGCGCTTGAATGTTTGATCGCAGCGTCGCTCTAAATTCTCCTCCAATCGCCTTGATTTGATAGCCTAGTTGTTCGGGGCTAAAGTCGGGTTCGACAAATTCACCTGCGCTGGGCTTGAGAGTGACGATCGCATCTCGGTTGGAGCGGTTGCCACCAGCGTCGAGCAGTTCTCCAATAACAGTCACGGTCGATCGCCCATCTGCCGGAACTCGTGTCTCTAGTGTGCGAATTGATAATTGGTTCGCGACTCCCCGGACTTGAACTTTGATTGAAGATGTTTCTTCAACCTTACCATTGACTAAAGTTTGCGCTGTGATGGTATTATCGCCATCTTGTAGCGTTACACCATACCAGGTTTGTGTGATTTGCTTATTTTGCTGATCGGTTTCAGTCCGACCAATCAGCGAAGCATTCACAAGATTTCCGTTTACCCGTAGTTCAACTTGACGACCGAGCGCATACTTTAGAACAACAGTAGTTGAAGGTGCATCCGCGATCGCATTTGCAGGTGGAGATACGATCGTGAGAGACGGCGCTTGAGCAGGCGTTGCCTTAACTGTTGGAGAAGGTTGAACGGTGGGAGCTTGTACAACAAGTTGAGGCGTTAGGGTAGGCGACGCTACGGGAGTCGCTGCCATTCCTCTAGACGAGATCAGCAGCAAGCCGATTGCTTCAGTGATCAGCAGCCCTAGTAGACAAGCGGTAAACGATTTCTGAACTGTCTTCATGGTTTGCCTGCCTGCGACGCTACGGGCGTGACTGCAAAATTCATTCGTGCTAATCCACTCGGTTCGAGGCGCACTAAGCGGGATTGGCTATTCCGTTCTTTGATGTAGCGATTGGGGGCAAAGGTATAGCCAGGAACGCTGCTGAGATCCAAAACACCCGTTCGGCTGCCTGCAATCACGTTTGCAACGGAGAAGATGCCGTTGACATCGGTTGTGATGCGCGTGCCATCGTCTAGGAACACGATCGCATTCGGAATTCCTCGTTCTCCTGGCTGTTGTTCACCGTCAAAGTTCTTATCGTCAAACACCCGCCCGATCAACGTTCCACAATCAGATAGAATGCCAGGACGAATACGAATACGATACTTAGAAGGTCCGTCTCGAAGAACAGCGTTAGTGTCAGATCTACGAACGCTAACACTCGCAAGATTTTCGCCCGAGCCTCGCACTGAGTCAGGACTGAGTTGAACCGCATAAGCAACGTTTAGTACACCCTCTGGAGGAATGCTGCCATTGGATCTGAACGTAACCGTTGAGCCAGCCTGAGTTGCCGAAATGACAACTGCATTTCCTCCCAATTCACCCCGAATGCTTTTAGGCAGAAAGACAAATCCTAGCGGCAATTGATCAACAATCTCGATTTGATTGCTAGCAACGGTGTTTAAGTTCCGCACCGAGAGGCGATAGATCACTGTATCGCCCGGTTCTGCGGCGGCGCGATCGGCGGTTTTGATAATCTGAACGGGTTGAGATGCACCTACACAAATCGGGCGATCGAGCAAACTTAGCGCCGAGAGCGTGAGTCCTGTTCCGGCTGCATCACTAATCGCTACCGTCGTTGAGAAAGTCGCTGGATCTCCGTCCAGGCTGATGCCTCTACCATCTAATGCCGTTGCTGTGTACGAAACCGTATTCGCAACATCATCTCTTGCTGTAATTACAATCCGAATTTGGCGTTGACTGTAGCGATTTAGAGTTGTAGGCGGACTGACAATTAAGATGTAGCGTTTACCGACTTCAATCTGTCCGTTGCTCCGATTGAGAAAGAAGTTGTACGCTCCCTTTGGCTCGTCATTTGCGAGAAAGAAAGGATTGCTATTTTGAAGGTTAGGCGGCGCACCTGTGAAACTCGTTCCCGCTCCCGTTCTAGTGAGTGAAACCAATGCCATAGGCATATCGTTCGCACTCGCGTCATACAGTCCGACGCTAAACCCAGCATAATCTGGCAAAACTTCTCCCCCACAGCCTCGAATTCGCCCAAACGGATCAACTAACTCCTGCTTCAGTTGATTGGTTGTTCCTGAAACAGTATTTTTTTCTGCATCTTGGAATGAATAAGAGGCAGTGTTGAGAATACTAGTGGCAGCTTTCACAGCTAGGGGTTGGAAGAGAATACTGGAGAGAAGTAACGCCGTTAAGAGACGACTTCGGTTGCGGTGAAACATGGGGGAGCCAAATCGGGTAGGAAACTGCGGACTGATGAAGCAGTAGAACGATCGCTCGTCAAAACTGATATAGGCGTTCTGAGGCTAGCACCCAACATCTTTTGGTGAGGATAGAAGGGTGTAGGGAGGCTAAACTACCTCCCTAACCTTGAGAAAAACTAGCGGACTTTGACTTGATAGGCCGCGATCGCACTAGCGTTAGGTTTGAGATCTTGGCTCATCGTCCAACGCACGTGACTATAGGCTTTTGCTGGCGCGGGGCGCTCTTCCACCTTGCCGTTGGGCAGCGTCACTTTAACAACGGGCCGCGCCACAAAGGTTTTGCCCTGATCAATGCTGTAGGTCGCGATAATACCTTGAGCAAGGGTCGCTGAATCTAGCTGATAGACCGTTCCTTTAGGCACAGGTTGCGTAATTGCAAAATTCTTGGCTTCGCGATTGCCTTCATTTTTACCCGTCACCGTAAACCGGAAAATATCGCCCGGTTTTGCTTGCACCTTGCCATTCATTGGCTGCCAAGTCGTGATGGTTTTGCCCTGCTGATCTTTTTTCACAACTTGCTGATCTACTACCAGATGTAGATTGACCTTCGGTTGTGTCAGAACATTTTGCGCGATTTCTACGAAGTTGCGCGTTGCGCTAATGGCTGAACCGTTGAAAATTTGCGCGATTCCAAGGGAAGCTCGCTCTGCGAGGGCAGGGGAGCCATTTAGCGGAAGTGCCGAGAGTGCAATCGCAGCACCTGCACCCAATATCCAATACTTTTTCATGATTAATCCTTGTGACTGCAACAACTCAAATTTCGGCTTCTTCAAGCTCCGTTCATCCTTGCCAAAGCCATTTCCTTTACTTAATCGTTCGCTGGAAGATGAACACACCTCCCGCAGAACCAGGCGCGACAGATGGTACGGTATCGGTATACGTTTGGATGTCTACCGGAGTGCCACTGGTTGTCACCGCGATCGTTCCACCTGGATCGACTGCGGAACCATTGCCGCCGCTCGTGGCGTACTTCTGATCAAACGTGGTCGTAAACCAAGTGTTGGTTCCAGCACTGCCATTTTCAGTAATCACCAGGTTGTTAGCGGGTAAGGTAACGCTGTTCGTTCCACCGCTCGTCGAGATATTTTTGTAGGTGATGCGATACTCGATGATTCTGCCTGGAGTCGCAGCAGCGCTGAGGTCGGCCTGATTGGTCGTAAATATACCTGCCGCACCTGCAACTGGCGTTCCATTCGATTCCAGCATTCGCGCTTCTTTCACCAAACTGACGTAGTTGGTGTAGAGACGATCAATGGTGATGTTACTCGGCTCATTGGCTGGGCTACCATCGTTGTTTGTATCGATAAACGCCGTGATTGGAACTGGGAAACCTGTCAGTTGAGGCGCATCAGGCAAATCGATTGTGACCTTGTAGTTAGCTGTGCTATTGCCTGCAATGGTCAACTTCACTGGACTGGTAGCTGTGGCTCCTGTACCTGATACAAAAGCGAATCCGCCTGCTGAAGTGTAGTTATAGATTGCGTTATTGCCTGTTGCCGGATCAGTAATGGTTACCTTGGTATTGTCTGGTAGTGCCGTTGCAACATCGGGACGCGTTGGCAAGAGGGCAATCACTGCCGAGCTTGCGCTGGTGTTTTGAGCCGTGTTGTCAAAGGTGATCGGTGGCGTTTGAGCATCCGTTAGCGGAGTACTAGGCGATGTATTAAGCGGAACAACGATTGATTTGTTGGTGTAATCATCGTTATTACTAGTTGGTCCAACTGCACCGGGTTGCCCGAATGGGCCGTTGAGAGGCGTTGCCGCGATCGTATATACGGTGTCTTCACCACCGACCGTTTTGCTTCCATTACCGCCGCCATCCGTTCCTTGGTTCGTGCCGCTCGTTGTAGGATCATTTCCGGTTCCCGGATCTGTCCCATCCGCAGTAGGATTAGCAACTCCATCACTAATGCCACCACTAGCAGCAGAGCCACCAGTAGGATCAGGATTACTGCTGGCTAAGCCATTGTTCGCCGTTTGGTCACCCGACTCGTCATATACAATCTGGGTCGGTGTTCCGGGTACAACAGCGCCGGGTTGAGACTGACCAAAGACCTGAGCAATATTGGCAATTTGTCCGCCTGTAAAGGAGCCTATTGGAGTGAGGTCGAAGGCGAAGCCAGAAATGGTATTTCCTATTCCAACAGTTCCTCTAGAAAGTGGAGTAGTGGTGGTGTCGTAGATGAAGCCGACTCGCGTGATGGGTGGCCCGGCTATCGGTTGATCGGTTGTCCACTTTGCCTTAAGTGCCGTTGTGGTCACAGGATCTTGGGTATAGACTGGAATCCATCCCCCAGGTGCACGAGTGGGATCGGTTGTTGCACTGAGCTGTAAGCCAGCAGGAATCGCATCGGAAACAAGCACGTAAGGCTTGGTCGTGATGTTATTAACGTCTAGCTGAGTGCCGTATAAATCGGATGCGACAATTCCGGTTGGAGGAGTCGTAGGATTCTCGACTCGTAGTGCTAGTCGATAGGTGAGAACGTCATCTGTAAGCACGTTTGGTGTGTTGTTGTTGACGTAGCTACCCACTGCTTTGAGGACAGATGCAAAGGCTTGCTGTCGAGCATTGACCACAATAGAAGCGCTAGTCGCCATTGCTTCCTTCACTCCGGGATTGGTCGCATTCGTTTCGCCGCCAACTCCGTTCGCATTGTCTACGGTGTAGACATCCTCTGGCTCAATGCTGCCTGTCCGGTCTTGATTCTGTCCATTAGCAGGAGTCGTTTTACCTAGCGATACGGTGAGCGCGTCTCCTGCGATCGCAGTCCCCAATACCTTAATCGGTACACGAACTTTAATTGTTCCGGTTGCTCCTGTCCCTGGATTTGCAGGCAATGATCCCTGGGTTGCTCCGGTTCCAAGTAAATTGCCTGTCGTGTCTCCAGCATTGGGAACGTTTACAAATGTTCCTAATGGTGTGCCGTTTAATTCAACAATTTGGATGTTTCCGTTTTGGCTAAATTTGGAGGTGTTAGAGAGCGTAGCAACGCCTGGAATAAAGAATTGCGTCGGATCATTTCCTGTGTTGGTAATCAGGAATTCCACGTAGAGCGTGTCCCCCGCATTTGGAGTCGCCGCGCTCGGAGGTTGAGCCGTCACGGTAATTCCAGCAATTTCAGAAACTACGATCGTGACCTCATTAGAGGTCGTGTTATAAGTTGTGGTTCCATCTGTAAATGTACCTGTTGCCGTGTTTCTGATTGTGTCCCCGGCGGCTGTGCCTCCCGCTAAAACGGGAGCTGTCAGGGGAAAGGTACTGCCAATTGCAACTGCGGCTAACACATACCGCCAGCGTGAATGTAGAGAGAGGTTCATACGGGTAGATCGAAGTAATAACAGTCAGAAGCAAAGCTGTTAGAGCTAAAGGGCAGCAAAACGTAGCGTTCGGTCTTCAGATTTTGAGAAGCAAACTTCTAATCTCCATTACAAATCGGAGCACTGAAGATACCCCTTTAGAGGGAGGACACAAGCAAATGAAACAAGCAGCTCAGTAGTTAGAACTAGGATTAGACTGCCCTAAATTTCCGTGATGAACACATTGAGATGAAATGCCCATTGTCTTCTCAGCAAGATCACTGAATAATAGTGATAATTTATACTTTAAATTTCGCATGGTAGCGGATCAACGCGCCACGACAAATCAACCCATCGCTGAGATCGGGCGTCCAAGGCTATATGAAAAGGGTTAGAGGAAATTACTTAGACAAAGCAGATCAGGTTCAACTCTTTAAAGTGCGTACCAACTACAAGCGCGGCGTTTGTGTATAGTGCATCAGGTTCACTTCGTACTTGACTGAGGACAGTTCCTTTTAGCAGAAAACAGCGCGCGATCGCAGCCCGGTTTTGCACGTTGACCTGATTGATATTGCGATCAGTTCCCGTCTCGAAGTAGGTCGAGACAGAGCTAGCGCCATCATTGCTGCTGGTTGAAGAAATATACGCTATTTTCTCCACCCCGTTCACCTGACGCTCGACGGGCATGGTCACGGTTTCTTCAACGGTTTCAGCATCCGCTTAAGGAGACTGGTTTAAAGCTGTTTTAGAAGCGCAACATTCGTCTTTCAATGAACCTTTGGTGAGGTGACTAGTGCTATACGATTATGTCAGGGTGAGGGAGATAATCCTTGGGAAGTATGTCTGGTTTTATGAATGCATTAATTCAACAGATTCACGAGAGTTTGCTTAACTTAATCGGTGATGGAGTCCGCTTGCTGCCAGGATATTTGATGGCGATCGCGGTTTTACTTTTCACTCGCTATCTCGCGCAATTTGTGAGGCGAATGATGATTCTTGGAGCAAAACGTACACTCCGAAGTCAATCGTTGCAACTGCTATTTACTCAACTTAGCTATGTTGCTACTTGGATTGCTGGAATTTTAGTGGCTTGTGTAATTTCAATTCCAACGATGCGCTTAGGCGATGTGATTGGATTGTTAGGACTAAGTTCTGTTGCAATCAGTTTTGCGTTTCAAGATATCTTCAAAAACTTTCTAGCGGGTGTTTTATTACTGTTAAACGAACCGTTTCGACTCGGCGATCAGATTATTGTTGATGATTACGAAGGAACGGTTGATGAAATTACCATTCGAGCCACGCAAATCCGTACCTATGATGGCGAGCGAGTGGTGATTCCTAATGCCCTTGTGTTTACAAGTCCAGTTCACGTTCTGACCGCGTTTCCTCATCGCCGCACAGATTTAGAAATTGGCGTTCACTATCAAACGAATTTACCTGAGGCGGTCCAGACGCTCTACCAATCCTTGTTAGAAGTCGAAGGCGTTCTGCCAAAACCGACTCCTGAAGTCGATGTCGTGAGCTTTGGCGATAGCTCGATCAATCTGATGGTGCGGTACTGGACGTTACCTCAGATTATGCATGTTAGACGAACGAAAAGTCGAGTCATCATGGCACTGAAAGCGACGTGCGATCGCGCTAATATCAACATCCCGTTTCCGATCCGAACGCTTCAGATTGAAGTTTCAAAGGAATTGACACTAACAAAGGGAGGCACGTCGCTAGATCAAGTTGCTCATCAAGATGACTAAATCCTACTGAGTTTGGAGCCTGCTGAGTCTGGCTATTGCTACAGAATGGTAGCGACCTCCTTGAGATACACTCGGCTAAATGGTTCGTGAAACCCTAACTGATATTGCTCAAACAATCCCTCACGACGAATGGAGATCTGATCTTCCTGCTTGATCACAATCGTCGAATCTTCAAACACATCTCGGGTTAGCATCATCTCAATGTCGGTTGGATGATCCAAGATCACAATATTACTGCCGTAGTAGAACATTCCGGCCGTGTCAAGAACGTTTTCTCGGTACTCGGTAATCAAGAGATCGAGTTTAGGATTGCGCAATAGGTTCTGAACATTCGTGTTGTAGTCCGCGTGCTGGTTTTTCTCGGAACGATTGATGAAAACAGCATCTCGGCAGACTGCGCCAATCGTCCAGTCAGGATGAATCAACAGGATGTGATCGATCAATTCTTGAAGTTCTTGAACTGCAACGCGATTGAACGTGATGGTTGGAATGCGGGCATCGGCTCCAGAAGCGAAAAACGTTTTCAAGATTGCAGATGTGACATCGACCCGTTCCCCGATCGCAGGTCTCAAGTGCATGAAAATGCCAGGAGCCGCATTAATTTCGATAATGCCAAACTCTCCAGATTTCCAAGAATGGGCTAAATCGCGAGCGATCACATCCACGCCTAAACAGGTCAACCGGAAATGCTGAGCGATATCTTGGGCCAACACGATGTTGTCGGGATGAATGGAATGCGTTGCATCAATGCTCATCCCACCCGCTGACAGGTTTGCCACTTTACGTAAAGGAACAGTTCGACCTGCCTCTAACACACTGTCGAGCGTTAAATGTTGCTCTTTGAGATGGAGTTCCAATGACTCATCGAGCTTAATTTTTCCGAGGGGCGAGGTTGGCGTGTCGCTGCGATCGGGCTTACGATTCTCGCGATCGATCAATTCTTGAATCGTCGAATCTCCATCGCCTGTAACAGTTGCCGGATGCCGCTCCGTTGCCGCCACAAACCGACCATTCACACACAACAATCGAAAATCTTTACCCGTGATACTGCGCTCTACAATCACGCGAATCGATTGGTCGGGTGGAATCGCTTCAACCGCACGATTGAAGGCAAATTCTAGCTCATCCTCATCTTGCACGTTTGCCGTGACGCCGATGCCTTTGTGACCGACGACGGGTTTAACAGCAACCGGATAGCCGATGCGATCGGCGGCAGTCAAAGCTTCATCGAGGTCAACAACAATTCTGCCTTGAGGAACCGGAAATCCAAGCGTACTCAAAAACGCTTTGCAATCGTCTTTGCGAGTCGTAAAGTCAGAATCTAAATGGCTATCTCCATCAAATGTGGTGGCAATTCCCCGCACTTGCTTTCTGCCGTAGCCATACTGCATCAGCCCTTCGTCCCACAAATAGAAGGTCGGAATCCCATGTTCTTCTGCCGTTTTGAGCAAAGCATACACGGTAGGCCCGCCATAGACAGACTGGCGAAATGAAGCTTGCAGTTCTTCAATTTGGTCTTCAATCCAAAATCGTTTGTCTTGCGTAATCGCTTCAAACCAGTCCCATACACTGTAAATGATGGCTCGACTGGTGCGGCGATGCAAGGCTTGCACCGCAATCTGAAACGATTCATGAGCCGGGGCAATGCTCCAGCGATCGAGATGTAACTCCATGTCGAGCCGGCTGACTTCGGCGAGGGTACGAACAAATAAGTGAGCGTGGGATTCGTAAGATTCATCCGCGAGATGAGGATAGCGATCGCTGACTTTTGCAACATAATGTTCAAGCGGCAGGGGTTCGGTATTTCCTGTCAGCGCGAACTGAAAGGCAAAGGCAGCCGTATTGAGGTACGGATTTGGACCAATGTAGTAATTAAGATTAAATAGGTCAAACGCATCAGTTTTCCTGGCGTTTACGCGAGTTGGATGAGGATCTGTATGTAAAACCATTGGTCATGAATGCGATCGCAACTACGGTTCGACATTAGTTCTGAAACCCGCTTTTTGCGTCTACCATAAGGCTTTGATTGAGCCAGCCTGCGTTATGAAATCTTGAAAATTACCCGGTTCCGTTGCTCTTTCTGGAGAGCGATCGCGCTAAATGTTCTCTCGATCGGGTTAGGCCTACAGGTGGGTGAAATTCATACATTAATCAAGTAGCCTTTATAGCACCTAGGAACCGTACAAAGTTCAAAGAGGAAACAAAATTATCATGAGTACTGCAACAGACGCCACTCTTAGAGGTGAAGTGCAGCACCTTGCTGAGTATGCATTTCACCATCACCTAATCTCCGGATACGGAGACGGAGAATACTCAAATGAGTATCAGATCGTTTACCAAGGTAAGCCAAGGCACCTATCATTAGAGCAAGCTCGGTCGTTCCTATCTGATTTGATTGAGTGCGCTTAACGGCTACATTACTACCATCCACGCAATTAGCACTCATGCTCAATCAGAAATTTGCTATCAGGTAAAACATGAGCGCCTACACAGATTGCATCTCATATGTAACAGGGTGTAGTTAGAACTGACTATTTCCTTGGAAGCGTCGGTGAGAATCTGGCTTGTGCGATCGCACTGGATGCTTCAGGATTGGCAAATAAGAGCCGAATGCGCCAGTTCTAATCCTAAAAAAATCGACAGAGAATCATAAAAAACCGGTCATAAAACAATGAGTAAAGCGGGTTAAGTTCGTAACTTAAGTCCCGCTTTTTTGGTAGCTGATTAAACTCAGCCTATTGCCATAAGGACCTACAAATTTATGTCTTGATCTCTACCAAACGGGTGTTATTACCCATTTCAGTTCTGTGATTTATTGAGGGATACACTGGACGACCCATAGGGCAGAGCGCAGGAAACAACATGGTAGCGAATTCAGAATCCATCGTAGAAGCAACCGAGAATGTAGCATTGCCTGAAACCTACGGGCAGCTAGTCATCATTGGAGGAGCAGAGGACAAAGAAGGAGACTGTAAAATCCTTCGGGAGTTTGTGCGCCGAGCAGGAGGACTTCAGGCTCGAATTGCCGTAATGACCGTGGCGACTGGTCTTCCTGGCGAAGTGGGTGAGCAATACATGCGCATTTTCGAGCGGTTGGGTGTTGAAGACGTGCAGGTTGTGGACACAGCAAGGCGCGAAGATGCAGATGATGCTAGGGCCTTGGAGACGATTACCCAAGCTACAGGCATCTTTTTCACCGGAGGTAACCAAGCTCGCATTACCGAGTGCATGAAAGATACACAACTTGACGCAATGTTGCACAAACGATTCTCAGAAGGCATTGTGATTGCAGGCACGAGTGCCGGAGCCGCCATGATGCCGGATATGATGATCGTCGAAGGTGAGTCAGAAACCAACCCCCGGATGGAAGTTGTCAATATGGATCGGGGCATGGGATTTTTGCCGGGTGTGATCATTGATCAGCATTTTGCTCAACGCGGTAGATTAGGGCGTTTGCTATCTGCGGTGGCGCAACAACCCGTCAATCTAGGATTTGGTATCGACGAAAATACCGCGATCGCAGTCAACGGCAAGGAGTTAGAAGTCATCGGTGAAGGAGCCGTGACTATTGTTGATATTGCAAACATCACTCACAACAATGTTGGTGAATTATTAAAAGACGAGCCATTAGCGCTGTGCGGAGCCACGCTGCACATTCTGCCGGATGGATACAAGTTTGATTTAGAGAAGCGATCGCCAATGACCTAAACGCCTGTCTGAGCGAAACACTTATTGCCTTAATCAACAAAGATGATCGAGAGGAGCGATCGCTAAATGCGATCGCTCCTTTCATTAAACTGAAGTACGACAGCCAGCGTTCAAGAGAATTATTGAGCGCTGATCTTTGTTTTTAGTCAAATATTTGCTCAACTCAACCGTCCTGTGAAATAATGGATATTCGTGTCTTGACACCATCATCTTCTCAAAGCTGCTGAAATTATGGCTAAAAACAAAGGCGTAAGAATTGTGATTACGCTGGAATGCACTGAGTGTAGAACCAATCCAGCTAAGCGTTCTCCGGGTGTTTCTCGCTATACCACCATGAAGAACCGTCGGAATACCACAGCGCGTTTAGAATTGAAAAAATTCTGCCCGCACTGTAACAGACACACCGACCACAAAGAAATTAAATAGCTTGCAAAATTAAATAGCTAGCAGTATCCAATAGCCTGCTTGTTGTCAGCAAAAGCGCTTCGTTTTTGCCCGTAGTTTGCAAGATTATCCTGCTGACTACCGCCCATTGACCTCTTATCGTATTGTCGAACCATGAGTTACTTCCGCCGTCGCGTCTCTCCCATCAAGCCAGGTGATCCGATCGACTACAAAGACGTTGATCTTCTGCGTAAATTCATCACAGAACGCGGTAAAATTTTGCCTCGTCGCATCACTGGCCTAACCGCTAAGCAGCAGCGAGACTTAACCGTCGCTATCAAACGAGCCAGAATTGTTGCGCTGTTGCCTTTTATTAACCAAGAAGGTTAAGTCCGTGGAGTGTTGTTAAGGTGTTAGGATGTGAACTTGGTTCGTCTAAACCAAGGGTACTTCACTTTGTTGACTAGTAGCATTTAACACATAACACCTCAACGACCTCCATGGAGAAGGGAACTTTAGTCGAATTTCGCGCCAACGGAGACCGCCGCCTTGCGATCGCTGAGCGTCCAGAAGGCAAAAAGCACTGGATTGTGATTGATGAACGCGGTCAACATCACACCCTTCATCCCCGCCAGATCGAATACGAGATTTCAAACCAAACCTATAAGCCCTCCGATATTCCTCACTTTCTCCAGACAATTCAACCCTACCTCGATCCGTCAAGTTTGGAAGTCGCGTGGGAGATCCTGAATGAGATGGGGGACAGCGTTAACCCTAGCGAGATGGCACTGCTGCTCTTTTCTGAACAGAGCGCCGCACTCTGCTATGCTGCCCATCATCTTCTCAGCGACGATAAAATTTATTTCAAACAGAAGGGCGATCGCTACGAACCTCGTCCTGCTGCTCAAGTCGCCGAACTGAAGCACCAAGGTGAAGCAGAGGCGCAACGCCAGCGGGAATGGCAAAGCTTCTTAGAGCGAGTGCAGCACGCGACAACAGGCGAAACGGTTGAGTGGCAACCGAGCGATCGCCCACGCCTCGATTCGCTGGAGCGATTTGCGACCTTTGGTGAGGAAGCGACCAATCGCACTCCCGCTCTGGAAACTTTGGCAGCCCTCAAGCGTCATGAAACCCCTCAAGCTGCGCTGGCGCTTCTCGTTGAACTTGGGATGTGGAGTCCTCACGAAAATCTTGCGTTGCGGCGCAGCCAAGTTCCTACAACGTTTTCTACCCAGGTTCTGCAAGTGTCGCATCAGCGTTTGGAGTTTCCGCCCGATGATTTAGACCGCGATCGCCTCGATCTAACGCACTTAAAGGTCTACACCATTGATGATGAAAGTACCCGCGAAATTGATGACGGGTTAAGTCTAGAAATTTTGCCAGATGGTCGAGAGCGACTGTGGATTCACATTGCTGACCCAACCCGATGGCTGACGCCAGGAGATGAGCTTGATTTAGAAGCTCGTCGCCGCAGCACGACAATTTATTTGCCGACGGGCATGATTCCCATGTTTCCGCCTGAACTGGCGACAGGTCCGATGAGCCTCAATCAAGGAGAAACATCCTGCGCCTTGAGCTTTAGTGTGATTTTGGATGAATCGGGGGCGGTTGAGGACTACAGCATCCACGCCAGTTTGATCAAATCGACCTATCGCCTCACTTATGAAGATGTTGATGAAATGGTGCAGTGGGGCGTACAGGCAGAATCGGAATTAGAAGCGATCGCCAGGTGGACAAAGCGGCGGCAGGCATGGCGGCAATCCCAAGGCTCGATCACGATTCACATGCCCGAATCGTCGATCAAAGTGCAGGACGAAGAAGTGACAATCGAGGTGTTGGAGGACTCCATTTCTCGACAGCTAGTGGCAGAAATGATGATTTTGGCAGGGGAAGTCGCGGCTCGCTACGCTCAGACCCACAGCCTTCCGCTACCGTTCCGCTCTCAGCCGCAGCCAGACCTTCCCTCCGAGGAAGAGCTTCTCTTGCTTCCGGCGGGTCCAGTCCGCGCTTGTGCAATTCGTCGCTGTATGCCGCGCAGTGAAGTGACGGTGACGGCGGCTCGCCACGCCAGTTTGGGTTTAGACACGTATGCCCAAGTCACTTCTCCCATTCGTCGGTATAGCGATCTGTTGGCTCACTTTCAAATCAAGGCGCACTTGCGGGGCGACGTTCCTCCCTTTTCGGAGGAGGCCGTGAAAGAACTGATGCTAACAATCGGCAGTACCGCGTATGAAGCGGTCCTAGTCGAGCGTCAAACGAACCGATACTGGGGACTGGAATTCTTGCGTCGCCATGCAGATCAAGTTTGGCAAGCGTTGATGTTGCGCTGGCTGCGAGAACACGAAGGCTTAGCCCTCGTTTTGTTAGAAGATTTGGCGCTAGAGTTGCCTGTTCTGCTCAACCGGACGATCGCGCCTGGCGATCAACTCCTCCTCAAGGTCAGTCGCGTCGATCCGCGTCAAGATGAAATTCGGTTCCAAGAGGTAGCGGCACAAGCAGTAGGCTAAGTTGCCCTTCTGAGATGGCTGCATTCTGATAGACTGATCGCTCGGTAAGCCTACGATCAGGGCTGACCAATAATTGTGCGATCGTTCGGATCGGATTCTTTCTTAGTACTCATCATAAAAAACTCGATTTGCAGATGGCTAAACGCAATCAGATCGCCATCTTGCAACACGCGGCGTTCTAAGATTGGCAAACGCTGTCGATTGAGAAACGTCCCGTTGGTGCTACCCATATCCATTACATAAAAGCCCTGCACAGGATGATGCCCAATGACCGCGTGACAGCGTGAAATAGATCGGTCTAAAACAGTAATTGCACAATTGTGGCTGCGTCCAATCAGCCAGGTAGACGCTGTTAGCGCAGACCGCAGCACAGGCTTAGCTTCTCTAGTGTCTGCTAGATTTGTTGTCAAAAATGTCGTTCTTCCTGTCGTTGCCCCTTGAATGAAATAGGGGGTCGTACACTGACTGGGGGATTCTAAAAGTGGCTCAACTAAAGTAGACAACTGCTCCACGTTATCGTCAAAATCCGCAAGCCGCGATCGCGAAATGGCAGGATGCTTGTTGAGAAAGCCGTGCGATTCGCTGCACGAAGCTCCGAAGGATAGCGACTCTGAATTGCGATAACAATCCTCTTCCTGACTAGACGGTGACGGATTTAACATAATGTCTATCTGAGAAGTAACCGTACTGTGCCAATAAGCCAACAATTTACCAAACCCTAAATACCTGACCCTATCAAGCTGACGAACTTCAGCGATTAACTCGACGATTACTGATATTGATATTAAATATTGATACTACTGCTGCCCTCCTCACGAAGTGAGTCAAAGACCTTCCCAACCCTTCTCCTAGGGGAGAAGGAGCCAAACTCTTGTTCCCTCTCCTGCGGGAGAGGGCTAGGGTGAGTGCGGTTCGGATGCTAAATCAAATGTTGCTAGGTTAAATGTTGCCAGGTTAATGAAGTGGTAGCGAAACTTGAAAAAGCCGTTTGGATGAAAACAGGTGGGTTGGACCGGAGCCGTTCTCACCCTTTTGTGTGAGCTTGCTTGTGTTAAGTAGAATAAACACCATTCTCTGTACAAGTGACAATAGGCTGCATTGCCTTCTTCTCGGAAGCTTTACATGAGGTCTGAAATCAATTCTCTTTCTGAACTCCTGATGAAATTTGCTACCGCAGACACTTCTTCTAAATAAGAGAGTTGTCGGGAAATAAAAACAAAGGTAGCTAACATGACCTTTCAAGTTCTTCT
>NZ_JCACCM010000163.1:0-110483 GCF_059501405.1 Myxacorys sp. | reverse complement strand
CCTCTGTTTTGCCTGCACCTTGATCTGGTTGCGGTGAAAAGTCAACAGAACCTAGTTTTCTCATCTCGGATGAAAAGGAACAAGAAATGTTAGGAGAGATCTTATAGTAATGCGATCGCTCGCGTAGATGCTGAAAACGAAGATTTACGCGGCAGGCTAAAAAAGCTGTCAACGATGCTTGACGAAGCCTCAAGACTGGCAGAAGCACCTTAAACGACATCCCCCGTAAATCCCACGACCCAAACGGAACCCTCGTCAGGTACATTCGTTAAGCTTTCTGCCGATCGCCCAACCACAATCCAAGACAGAGCAGGGTTAAGTTGACAGTATCCCGCTTCAAGTTAAGTTGACAATATCAGAAGTTGCAAATCCCTCAAAGCTTGGGCTAAAGAGGGATCTTGGGTATTGGGTATTGGTTTTTTTGACTGTTAGGTTAAATTACCTGCTCTCTCAACTGCTTGCTTTAACTCTTCAAAGGTAATATTACCGTCTTCGTCTGAATCATACTGTGCTAGTAACGCCTGGGGGCTACTGGTACTTGTTGCTGATGAGATGACTGAGTTTAAGCCAGGACTTAACAAAAGATCATTAACGGAGAGTTTGCCGTCTTGATCGCTATCTAAGGTATTAAAAAGAGATTGAAGCTCTTGCTCGGTTGCCATAAATTTTTACCTGAATTAATTTTCCAATTTCATATCGCACTAAACAGATTACCAGACCAGAAGGAGAGCAGATTGAGGCTACTAATCAAGAGCCGCTCTCTATCAAGGAGCGCAACAAAAGAGCCTGATTTATATCACGGGCAAGATCTGCAGCATCGAGAATAGTTTCAGCGTCAGGCACAAGCATTGAGGGGGGAGAGGACAGTATTAAGATTCCCCACGCGATCGGTGCCATCCATTTATCAGCATTTGGGAATTAGTCGCCCAACTTACTACTGCTACATCCATCCCAACACTGATCCAAAAGTCAAGCCAGAACGGAATTGAGCCTGGAGACGTGCGATTTTGGGCCATGCCCTCTGACGGTAATGCAGTTCGTCAAAAATCTATGTAAACACCTTTCGGAGTTTGTTTTAAGGGCTTTAGATGTGCTCGTTAGTTTACCTGGAAGAGGGGAATACTTTTAGAGTGTATTCTCTAGAGCAAACCAAAATGACCTTTGAGCCTTCCCGGTTAACTACGGCTACTGATGTGCTATCGACAGCCAACCTTGCGCTGCCCCTGGATCAAACCAGTCTGACAACCTCGCTGACAGAACAACGACAGTCCAGCCAATCCCTATTATTTATTGATCAGTCGGTGGCTGGCTATCAGAGCCTAATCGCCGGAGCAACAGCAGGTACCGAAGTCCACATCCTTAACTCGACGCAGGATGCAGTCACGCAAATCACCAATACACTGCTGGGGCGAGACGGCATCTCTAGCCTTCACATCCTTTCTCATGGGGAAGCAGGCGGGTTAGACTTTGGTAGCAATCGGGTGACCTTAAGCGACTTGCCAGGGTATGCAGCTCAGTTGCAGAGTTGGAGCAAGGCGCTAAGCGATGATGCCGACATTTTGCTGTACGGCTGCAACGTGGCGCAGGGCGAACTGGGTCAGGCGTTTACCAGCATCCTTAGCCAGTTGACTGGGGCGGATATAGCGGCTTCAGATGATTTAACAGGTGGAGCATTATTGGGAGGAAACTGGACGCTAGAAACAGCAAATGGTTTTGTAGAGTCATCATTGGCATTTACTTCTGCAACAATAGGCACGTATGCTGCAGTTTTAAATCATTCCAGGCTCCTTATTAACGATGTCTCGATTGTTGAAGGAGATAGTGGTACTAGCAATGCTGTTTTCACAGTAACTCAAACGGGACCTGGACCGTGGACTGTCAGCGTTAACTATACAACTGTAGACGGTACTGCTGTAGCAGGGTCTGACTACGTTATTACCAGTGGTACCTTAAACTTTGCTAATAGTGAAACCACGAAAACAATCACAGTTCCCATCATCGGCGATAGAGTTGCTGAATTTGGCGAAACCTTCTCCGTTGTTCTTAGCAACGCTGTCTTTGGTCAAGGGGGTGCTATCGGCGATGGCACTGGTATCGGAACTATAGGCACTGTCATAACAAACCAAACGCTCACTGAAGACATTGCCTCTGGAGCAATCCCTTTCAGTATTGATGACGGCGACATTCCTAACCTTCTACTAGCAGCAACTTCCAATAATCAGGGTTTGATTGCTGATAATAATCTTGCTCTGGGCGGTTCTAATGATAATCGGACAATTACCATTACCCCAACGGCAAACCAATTTGGTAATGCTGCAATCACGCTTCAAGCAAGTGATGGCATCAATACTACCACTCAAGCCTTTAATGTTACCGTTACACCGGTTAACGATGCCCCCCTACTCACCTTACCCACAGCAGGCAGCGTTAGCTATATCGAAGATGGCAATGCCGTAATATTGGATGCCAGTGCCACGGTCAGCGATATTGATTCCACCAATTTTGATACAGGCATGCTGACGGTTAACATCAGCACGAATGGTACAGCGGACGATCGCCTCGCCATCAACAACCAGGGCACTAGCACGGAACAGATTGGTGTCTCTGGCAGCAACGTGACCTACGGTGGCACCATCATTGGCACCGTCACGGGTGGTGTAGGCACGGCACCGCTAGTCGTCACCTTCAACAGCAGTTCCAGTTCTGCTGCTGGCCAGGCATTACTCCGTAACCTCACCTATAGCAACGTTTCAGATGCACCTTCAAGCGCCGTTCGGACGTTAAGTGTTGTGCTGACGGATGGAGACGGCGGCATCAGCACGACTGCTGACACAACCATTGATATTGTAGCCAATAATGACCCCCCTACAGTCTTCGCTCCGGCTGCGATCGCTGTCACTGAAGACATCACCACCACACTCACAGGCATTACGTTTGTCGATGCAGATGCAAGTAGCGGTATTGTAATCGCAACCTTAACTGTTGGTACAGGCATTCTGGCTGCGACTTCTGGAGGTGGAGTCACCGTAGGGGGCACTGCAACAAACCGTACTATCAGCGGCACCATCACAGATATCAACAGCTTCATTGCGGCTAGTAATCTCACTTATACTCCAGCCCCCGATTCTATAGCGACTCAAACGCTGGGTATCAGCATCAATGACAACGGCAACACTGGCACTGGTGGCGCACAGACTTCAGGCGTGACAAACATTAGTCTCAACGTGACCGCTGTGAACGATGTGCCCTCGTTTGCCAAAGGAGCAGACCTGACGATCACAGCGGGTTCTGGCGTTCAAACCGTTTCAAACTGGGCAACGGGCTTCAATCCGGGACCGGCTGATGAATCGAATCAAACCGCCCAAGCTTACATCGTCACCGTAGACACCAACCCTGCCATCTTTGCCGTTGCCCCAACAATCGACTCCTTCGGCAACCTGACCTATACTCCTGCCACCAATCTTGCCACGGCTACCACGGCTACCCTCAGCGTGCATGTGCGCGATAGTGGCGGCACTGCTAACGGGGGGGTAGATACCTCCGCCGTCCAAACCTTTGCCATCACCGTCCAGCCCCAACCCACCCTCAGCATTGGAAATGTCAGCCAAACGGAGGGCAACAGCGGCACCACGGCCTACACCTTCACGGTCAGCCTCTCGAATGCCAGTGCTCAAACTGTTGCGGTCAATTACACCACAGCAGATGGCACCGCGACCGTTGCCGATGGAGACTATAGTGCTGCCACTAGCAGCCTCACCTTTGCCCCCGGTGAAACCAGCAAAACCATTACGATTAACGTCAAAGGCGACCCCAATCGGGAGCTAGACGAAACCTTCTTCGTCAATCTCCTCAATCCGACCAACGCCACTCTGACCGCAAACGCCACCAGCGGCACGGGTACCCTGCTCAACGACGATCGCGTGAATCTCGTGTGGCGCAGCAACAACCCCGCCATCTCGTCCTCTGGAAGTGGACAGAACGCCATCTGGCAGATGAACAGCTTTACCTTAGAAAGCGGCTACTACCTCCCCACTGTCGCGGGCTCCAACTGGCAGATTGTGGGCACCGCCGATTTCAACCAAGACGGGACCGATGACCTCCTCTGGCGCAACCAAGCAACCGGCGAGAACGCCATCTGGCAACTAAACAGCATCGGCTTCCAAAGCAGCCGCTTCATCACCTCCGCGGACTTAAACTGGCAGATTGCCAGCACCGCCGATTTCAACAACGATGGCACCGCGGACATCGTGTGGCGACATCAGGCAACTGGGCAGAATGCGATCTGGCAGATGAATAGCACGGGGTTACAAAATGGCTACTTCATCACCTCGGTCGCGGACTTAAACTGGCAGATTGCCAGCACCGCCGATTTCAACAACGATGGCACCGCGGACATCCTCTGGCGGAACAAGACAAGCGGACAGAACGCCATTTGGCAAATGAACGGCTTCACCTTACAAAGCAGCCGTTTCATTCTCCCTGTTACTGACTCCAACTGGCAGATGGTCGGCACCGCGGATTTCAACAATGATGGGATCGCGGACATCGTGTGGCGACATCAGGCAACTGGGCAGAATGCGATCTGGCAGATGAATAGCACCGATGTGCAAACGGGCTACTACCTCACTCCTGTCGCTGATTTGAACTGGCAGATTGCCGGCGTTGCTAACTTCAATGGGGATGGATCCGCCGATCTGCTCTGGCGCAACCCTCAAACTGGAAAGGTTGGAATTTGGCAAATGAATGAATTTACGGATTCACAAACCTATTTGTTGCCAGATGTATCCCTCGATTGGGTGGTGAGACCCTTGCGTGCTCCTCAAGCTTCCGTGCCTGCATAAGCCAAAAACTCATCCTCTCAAGACGATGAACAACGCTGCTCGTACTAGGTTCGATAATCCGCGGCGGCACTCGGCCAAACGGCCCCTGGTTAGCCTTAGTTGGGAGAGCTTGTAGAGAACGATTGACCCAAGCTGAGATGAGGAGATTTCCTCGAATGCTGAAGCATTCGAGGAAATCTCCTCATCCAATTAAGCGGTTGGGTCTAATCCCAATGGCTGTCGTCTGACCCGTCGATCCTTCGGAGCTTGGCAGAGCCGATCGTCCATCAAACCAAAATGCACCTTGAGCCGCTTCAAACTAGAAGCGGTTTTTTATTGGCGAAATGCAAGAGGCATGAATCCCGCTACTCTGTTCATGTCCCCACATAGCAAACAGCAGCATTACTGCGGGTGAGGTGAACGGACGATCATCTTGGGGCAATCGATCTGGTACAGACAAACCAAAAATATAAGCAATCCCTAAAGAAGCCTTTTAGGGATTGCTTATATTTTTTCCATGAAAAAGCGTGGCATCTCAAATCGGTGTCCATAGCTTTTTGATGGGATTAAACCCCCTTAAAAAGTGGTGGACACGCCTATAGATCCGCGTGCTCACGTATTCGGTTGTGTTCCAGTTTTAGGGAAGATTTAGGGAAACTCTCTAAACCTAATTCCTAAAACCTATCGGGATGACAGGATTCGAACCTGCGGCATCCTGCTCCCAAAGCAGGCGCGCTACCAAGCTGCGCTACATCCCGTAGAATCTAAGCGACCTACTTACTATATCGCATCTTTGATCAACCGGATCGATTGATCAAGATTTAGCTTTGAAAAGGGTATCGAACTGAATGTAGAGAATACCTCAATGAGTGTGAGCCAGTCAGTGAGTACCAGCCAGTCAGTGAGTACCAGTCAGACAGTGAGTGCAAGCCAGACAGTAATGGGTCAGTCGCTTGATGGATGGAGCACAGAGCCTTAGCCACACCCTAGCGACCCAGAAGGCGATCACTGCCGCCTCAACTCGGCAACCGACCGGAGGATTACGACCAGAAGTAGAGCTCAAACTCGCGATCGCAACCTCAGGTCATCTCGTGAATCTTCGAGAGCGGAGTTGCGCTTCGCGCTAATCGTGGATTGCTGCCTGTAATGCCGCGATTAGCGCGAAGCGCAACTCCACAGGAACCGCACGTCTTAGAATTAAGGAGAGAGTAACTCCAATCAATTTTGTTATGACAACCTCCAAAGACCAGTTTGAAGTGCAAAAAACCGATAAAGAATGGCAAGAAACGCTGACGCCAGAGCAGTTTCACGTGCTGCGGAAGCATGGAACAGAGCGAGCAGGCACAAGTCCACTAGATAAGGTCTACGACGAAGGAACCTATGTCTGTGCAGGCTGCGGCTTACCACTCTTTACCTCTGAAACCAAATTCAATAGTGGCACTGGCTGGCCTAGCTTCTTTGCACCTCTAGAGAGCGCGATCGAGACCACGACTGATCGAACGTTGTTTATGACCCGCACTGAAGTGCATTGCCGTCGCTGTGGTGGGCATCTAGGGCATGTATTTAATGATGGTCCTGCCCCGACCGGACAACGCTACTGCATGAACGGGGTTTCGCTAGAGTTCAAACCCGAAGCATCAGAGTAAATTGCTGTTATAAGTCGCTGTTTGCGCCACTTGGTTTCTGGAGAAATGTTTCTCAGAAATTAGGTGGCGATATTTTTTACACTCAGCTAATCTCGCTCTGCATCGATACCTTGTTCGGTTTAATAACACAAACTCTGCTAGATAATTTATAGGCAAGCGAATACATTTGAGATGTGAATTTGCGGAATTGCTCAACGCTAGAGAAGACGTGAATTCATCTACGCCTAAAGGCTGACGATTTCAAAATCGACATTGAGAAAAATCAGTTCAGGAGTGAGGGGCTAATTGCAGAATTTAATACGAAGACTGTGACTCCATTATCGATTTAACAAGGAATGTTTGATATGGCAGATTCAATTCGGACAATCGATGTTGATAGCACGATCGCAGCGTTGCATCAGGGATTGACCTCGATTCCGGCAGAAGACGCGATCGCAATCATTGAAAGCTGGCAGCAGCAGCTTGAAGGCTCTGATTTGGCTGAAGATCTGGGTGAACTGAAGCAAGCGTTGCAAAGCGGAGACACGGCTAAGATGGCTGAAACTATGGTAGATCTTGGGGAAGACACCTCAGAATCGGCAGCGAGTGCAACAGGAGATGTTGCGATGAAAGTAGAGCAATTAGGTGAACTACTCTCTCAAGCGGGTCAGTCACTAATGTAGATTATTTTTGTTGACGTACATTGCTGTTCTCCCCTTTTTCATCTGGAAGAGGGGAATTTACTATACATTCCCAATTTGTTTTTTTTGTAATCTGTTTTTTGTAATCTAAAGTCTTTTGTAATACGGTTATAGATAGCCTTGTGAGCTTTTCATTGTATCTGTCTAAGCAACCTAGCCGCTATTTGTAAGAAATGCAAGACTTTAGCCAACTGCTGAGAGAAAAAAATTCTACCATCGTCGAACAGTGGGTTGCTTCAGTTTCACGCGATCGCCAGATTACCAGCACAGAGCATCTCGATCGCAGTGCCATCAAAGACCATATTGATTATGTCTTGGAAGCCTTAGCGACGGTCCTATCTCAGCAGCAAGCCGACGATAACGAGGCGATCGTAAACGCCAGCATTTCTCACGGTGTTTTACGAGCCAACCAAGGATTCGACCCCAGCGAGATCGCTCAAGAATATCATCTTCTCCGCAAAACGATTTTTGATATCCTCCGTCCTGACTTGCTGAGTAGTAACTCAGAGGATCTACTGCGAGCCGTTTCACTAATCAATGCAGTAGTCGATTCGGCGCTGTCTCAATGCTTCAAAAGCTATGTACAGGAGCGATTACAGGAGCTAGAGCTAGTTCAGCATCAACTCGCGATGACAGTTGAGGAACTCAAGCGACTCGCTCAAGCCAATCAAAATAACCTTTCGGTATTAGCCCACGAACTGAAAACGCCGCTTACGTCGATCATTGGCTACTCGGATTTGTTTTTACGACAGTCTCGGCAGGATGGCAATCTCACATCGAGCAAGAAACTAGAACACATTGAGCGCGTCCTTGGCAGTGGGCGGAGACTGCTGCACATCATCAATGATGCGTTAGAACTGGCTCGGTACGAAGCCGGAAAACTTCAGCCTGTTCCCGAACCAACGGATGTTCGCGCTGTGATTCAGACCGTCGTTGAAGTGATGCAGCCTTTGGCAGACGCCCGAAAGTTAGACTTGGTTGTGGCTGACACTCAAGCTCCATCACAAGTGATCACTGATTCAACTCGGCTTCAGCAAATCCTCACTAATCTTGTGAGTAATGCGGTGCGCTACACCGACGCGGGAAGCGTGACGATCAAGTGCGAAGAACTGCCCAACGATCGCTGGCTCTGCTCTGTCAGCGACACGGGTATCGGCATTGCGTTAGAAGATCAGTCCCGGTTGTTCAAACCGTTTGTCCGGGCTGAGTTTAGCAATCACCCTCATCCATCCGATAGCACCGGACTCGGCTTAGCGATCGTAGCGCGGTTAGTCGAGTTACTCCAAGGCAGAATCCATCTCACCTCGCAAGTCAAAGAAGGCTCTACCTTTACCGTGATTTTGCCGCTCAAGATGACGCTCGACTAGTCCTACTTAAAGATTTAAATATTATCGGTCTCGGAGAACAAGCGATCGAACTCGGTCTTCACGACCCGATAGCATTCACACGATGCCGCTTCTAGCCCCTGCCGATCCAAAATCCTTACCTTGCCACGCGTGTAGCGAATCAGCCCTGCTTTCTGCAAAATTGCGGCGACAACACTAACACTGGCTCGCCGCACTCCCAACATTTGGGACAATAATTCTTGGGTCAGAAAAAACTCCTGTGCGCCAACGCGATCGTGGCACAGCAACAGCCAGCGACAGCAACGCTCCTCTACCGAATGAAGGCGGTTGCACGCCACGGTTTGAGACAGTTGGCTGATCAAGGCTTGGGTATAGCGTAAGAGCAGAGTGTAGAGCAAACTATCTGGCGTCACCTCCCGCCTAAACACCTCGCTTCGCATCCGCAAGGCATCTCCCGCGACTTGCGCGATCACTTGTAGCGGTGACTGCTCGACCCCCAGCAACACGGCTAGCCCAACCATTCCCTCATTTCCGGTAGTTGCCGCTTCTACGGTTTCCCCATCTTCGGTGATGGTCACCATCGAAATCACACCGCTATTAGGAAAATAGACATACTCAATCGGCTGATTTGGCTCATATAACACCTGCTTGAAGGGCAGAGAAACGAACTCAAGATAGGGCACCAAGCGCTCGTACTCCCCTTCAGACAGAGCAGACAGGAGTTTATTTTGAGTAGAACGATCTTGGGGCATGAATGCCAAAAGCCTAAATCAGAGTCTAGCTAAAACAGCAGATTGCACGAACAACGCAGGCTCTAACGTATAAGTCTTACCGCTCTGTTGTCTGTCCCCTGACGTACATAAATATCCAGTTGTGATTCGCAATTCGCCTGCCACGCTCGAAGAAGGGCGAAGATAATTTAATTGATCCAACACCCTATCTCAGTGTCAGAGCAAGCATCAGTCAGCTTCTACTGATGTTTAGGCGATTAGAAAGCTCTCTGCTGCCAAGGTGTCCCTCTCGTCTCTTCTACAAGGGACTGCTCAACCTACTGTATTCTGCACGCAGAACTCGGTAGCACTGACAGCTAGCCGCTTCTAAACCCGGACGATCGAGAATGGTAATTTTGCCGCGCTGATGGTGAATTAGTCCAGCACGCGCTAACGCACTGACAATTTCGTTCGCACCCGCTCGACGGACTCCAACAACGCGAGAAAGCGCTTCTTGAGTCATGATTAATTCTGAAGAACCAACGTGGTCTTGCAGCAAGGCGAGAAGAAAGCAGCACCGCTCTTGAGCGCTATGCAGCCGAATACAAGCTAAATTTTGGGCAAGCTGGCTTATCAAGACCTGAATGTATCGCAGCAGTAACGGGCAAAGCGCACTGCTATAGCAAAGTTCAGTCCTAAGAACGCTTGCCTCTATTTGCAAGGCTGACCCTGCAATTTGGGTCACGGCAGCCATTGGAATTCGCATTGTGCCCAGCACTAGAGGGACACCAATCATGCCTTCGTTACCGACCACAGTGGCATTAATACTCTGTCCGCCCTCAAGAGTGTTAATGAGAGAGACGACGGCATTGATCGGAAAGTAGGCGTAGTCGATGGGCTGGTTAGATTCGTATAGAGTTTGTCCCAACGACAAGTGGGTAACTTCTAAATGCGGTAGTAGACGCTCATAATCTTCACTAGAGAGATTAGATAGGAGTTTGTTAAAAGCAATAAGTTCATACAACATGGCGATCAGGAGCCGCCACCTTCAGAGTCAGATGTGTGTGAGACAGACATCCAAAACCATCAGTGGAAACATCCAGGCGCAGGACAACATACAAAAATCAGGCGATCTAGAGTCAGCTTCTCTGATTCTGCATAAGCTTAGAACTCATGACACATCTGAAAAGCAACTGTAGCTACCTTAGTGTAGCCAATGCTAACGTTGCGCTTCAAAGGAGGCTACTCACCTGCAAAACGCACCGTAAGCTGTAAAACACACCTTAAGAGGAGAGCTTGTCAGTAATATAGCGTACTCAATATTATGAATTCCCTACCTCACTGGGCAGAGTTGTTTGGAAAGTTTAAGAACCCATAGCACGCAAAGTCGTATCTCTTTAGACTCAAACCACTAGGATTGAGAGCACTAGGATTGAAAGGAACGTCCAGCGACTTGAGCGATCGCAAGAGAAAGTTCATCTAAATCCACGGGTTTGGAAAAATGCCGACGAAACCCTGCTGTTAAGCAGTCTGCCCGATCGTTGGAACGCGCAAAGGCAGTGACGGCGATCGCGGGAATTGAAATACCTAATTCTGTTTCTAATTGCTGAACCTGGGCGATCAGATGATAACCGGATTCATCTGGCATTCTAATATCACTAATCAAAACATCAGGGATGCGCTGCTGAAGAGAAATAATGGCATCGCGGACGCTTCCTACAATGACAACCTCGGCTCCATCTCCTTCTAGAGCAACTAGCAACAACTCCCTAGAGTCGCGATCGTCATCTACAACCAGAAGCTTTAACCCTTCTAGGATTAGTTGATCCATCCATCCCCCAATTCAGTAACGCGTCGGTTACTGAGGCGTTTTATGCGTTCTTACAGCAACTTAACCTATAGACTAAGTTAAAGCCTAAACCGTGTCTGTACGGTGGCGGACACAATTTGACTGGCAATTTTTGGAGGGTTACGCAGCGAATCGCACTGCTAGATGCTCGATCCTAGAAGATGATCCAGAAGCAGCGACTTTTGCCGAACCGCTCTCACCTCGACCTTCTGCTGCAAAAGGAGCTAAATTCTTGCTCTCCTCGTAAAGCACTTGCAACAGAAAAAACCCTGCCCTTCAGGAAAAGCAGGGGAAGTTTTATGAAG
Source organism: Myxacorys sp. (assembly GCF_059501405.1). Taxonomy (NCBI): domain Bacteria; kingdom Bacillati; phylum Cyanobacteriota; class Cyanophyceae; order Leptolyngbyales; family Leptolyngbyaceae; genus Myxacorys; species Myxacorys sp. The sequence continues at coordinate 99,127 of NZ_JCACCM010000163.1, read as the reverse complement.
TTCACACTGACTTTGAAACTGGGTTTGAAAATTGCCGATGCTTATTGACCAGAACTTGGCTGAGGAGAACTGGTTGTCGAGTCTTCACTCGGCTTGGTTGCATCTGAAGACGGTTGAGCCGAATCGTTAGCCTCTGGCTGAGTAGAACGATCTGAGGTCGTCTCTCGAGGAGTAGATTGCGCTGGAGCCGAAGGCTGAGCGGGAGCAGGCTGAGCCGGGGCAGGCTGAGCGGGAGCCGAGGGCTGAGGAATCGTAATCACTCGAGTAGGCGCGGATTGTTGAGGTACAGGCACCACTCGATCGCGCTGAATAATGCGTTCGCGCACTTCGGGAGACGGATTCGCTGATGGGCTGGTTGACGGAGCCGCGCTAGGAACTATGATCGTCCGATTAACGGCGGGTGCGGGAGTACGATCGCGCTGCGTTAAGAAATAGAAACTTGCGCCGACTAGAGCCAACAGCCCTGTCGCCAAAATACCAACCAGTAGTCCACGTCCAGCGTTATCGTTATCTCGAATTTGCTGATTCGCCTCATAGCGCTGCTGCTCAAGGGCTTTGCCTTCAACATAGCCCTGCCGGTAATTGACCGGATCGGGCTTCACAACGTGATAATCGCCGGATTGATTTAGGGTTTCTGGGGTATTTAGGGTTTCTGGGGTTCTGTTGGGATTGTTGTCGCGATTATAAGCGTCGCGGTCATTAATGTTTGCCATTTTAGTAATTAAAACTCGTCAAAATAGTTTTTAGAAGTGCTGAACAAGCTGTTCTTTAATTAAGCTTGCAAAAGGGGTTTTAAGTAGATGCGTCTGAGGGCTAGACTGAAGCACTTGTTACATTTACAACATAGTTCTGATCAGGTTAGGAATCGCTGTATCTAGAGAAATAACCTCTTCCTCTAGCTAAAGAGTGATTCTTAAAGCACCTACCGATAGATGCACCGAGGCGAAAACGGTTCGTAGTACTGAACTCAGGCGATTCATCAGGGGCGAAAGCGTGACCAATGAAACGCATCAAGAGGAACAATAGCAGTTCGATTCAGCACCCATTGCGCGATCGCACATCCTGTCACAGGAGCTAACAGAATGCCGTTGCGATAGTGCCCTACCGCTAAGGTCAAATTGCGATAAGGGCTTTCGCCTAAAATTGGCGATTCATCGGGCGTTGCAGGTCGAAATCCCCACCATGTTTCCTGAACCGGAAACCGCTTCAACTCTGGATAAAGCCGAGTCGCGGCAGACTGCAAATGCTCGATACCAGGCGGAGTATTACCCGCCGTGAAGCCAACACTCTCGCTGGTTGCGCCTATGACAATCCGGCGATCGCGGCGCGGCACAATGTAGATCTCATCACCATAGAGAACCTGTTGCAGAGGCAGCGTCGCATCAGCCGGAGCCTGGACAGACAGCATTTGCCCTTTTCTGGGAAAGACCGGAACGGGAAGCAAATCTTCTGACCAAGCTCCGGTCGCCAAAATGTAGTGTTCGGCTTGCCAGTCACCTTGATTGGTATGCAAATGAGTGACGGTCGCCTCTCGATGAGCCACTAAATCGACCGTTACCCCGGATCGAATTTCAATGCCTAATTTCTGAGCCGCGGCCCAAAGCACTTTCGCCAAAGCTCGGTTATCCACTTGGGCATCTTTGGGAAACCAGTAGCCTCCCATCACTTCAGCACTCAATCCGGGTTGACGAGCGTGAATTTCTTCTCGTCCGATCCAATGTTCTCCGGTATGTCCTGTCTCTCCATATTTAGGAGCCAGAATTCCGCATGCCCAATAGCCCGCACTTAGCCCGGTTAGGGCTTCAAGTTGATGAACCCAAGCTGGATAGAGCGATCGACTGTGTAAACACAACTCCAACATTGGGCTTGGCGGGATCATTTCGGCTTGAGGCGCAAGCATTCCTGCTGCCGCTTGGGTAGCCGCCTGAGCCGCATCTCGACAGAGGATCGTCACCGATGCGCCTTGGCGGGTTAGCTCTAGCGCGATCGCAAAACTGATCACACCACCACCCACGATCAAAATGTCCCGTTTCTCAGTCATTACGACTCATGTATGAACCCCTCTCCGTTCTACCATCCTGCTCGCACTGGTGGGGGATAGGGTGTTTGGTTAGACGTTGTATCTGTTGTGGTTCCGTTGTCAGTAGTTCCGTTCCCACTCGTTCCGTTGTTAGTAGTTCCGTTCCCACTCGTTCCGTTGCCCGTCGTTGTGTCTGGATATGCACCTTCTGGCAAATTAGAGGGATTGGTTGATGTGGACGAGCCTGATGAATTAGTGTTGGGTGGAGCAAACGTCTGGGTTCCCTGAGTGGGTGTCTGCGCAGTGGAAGTGGGCGCTCGAGTCGCACTCGGATCAGGAACCGGGGGACGATCAGCTTCAATCTGATTCTGCGAAGCGTTACCTTGAACCTGAAATGCCCCCGCCGCTCGCAGAATTAATGCCATTGCGATCGCAATTAAAACACCGCCCGCTATTCTGCCAGAAGAACTCCTCATAACTCCAGACCCACAATTCAGTATTACTATCGTGACAAGATTCTTTGTTTAAGAAAACTGTCCCCTAGGCTGAAGTATACCCTTAGGGTTTCAGTGTTTACAAAGCTTGTTCATTTTATTGTTAGATCATTCGTCCCAATCTAAATGAAAGAACGGTAGGGGCACAGCATCCGTACCTCTAGGATTACAAGAATGCGGGTAAGGTCAGGATGAACGTTGTTTGTCCGGGTACGGCTGGGTCAAGTCTCAAGTCGCCGTTGTGTGCCCGCACAATCTCCCGTGCAAGGCTCAGTCCCAATCCGATTCCCTCTACTTTGCGCGTCCGGGCTGGATCACCGCGATGAACGCGATCGGAAATGCGTTGACGATCGCGCTCTAACTAAAATGTCTTTTGAGCTATTACTGATAGCGATCGCAACCCTTGCACCGTGGCGATGAGCGGTCATCCGAATCCAGCCGTTGGGCAAATTATATTTAATGGCGTTGCTAATCAAGTTTTGCAAAACTTGATTAGCAAGTCGCGATCGCCCTGCACTGCCAAGCCATCCGCCAAATCGGTCGCAACCTCCAGATGAGACGCAAGGAGTTCGATATCTTCTAACATCTCCCGCAATAAGTGAGAAAGTGAGAAAGATCCACCTCGACTCGGTAAAGATTCATTCGTCCGGCATCTGCCAGCGAAAGCAGCAACAGTTTACGAACAATTCCACTCAATCGGCGGACTCCATCCTCTAAATAAAAGACCTTGCATAGTGCTAATTGGTCAATCCAGCGATGCTTCTCATACCTTATGCCCAAAGGGCAGCGCACCCAAAGAAATGATAGTGACGCCATCTTTCAGGATGGTGGTGAGCAACTGCTGCTCCAACTCAGCCAAGGCTCAACCGGATATGTAGGAACATTCGATATTGGGCTTGACCTCTCCACAATATGAACGCTGAATCAGTTTGAATTTGGAGGAGAGATGAATTTAGTCTTCCTTCATCCCTCCTCTATCCTTATTCTTGCGGGCTAAGATGTCAGCAGAATTAACATCGTCATCAAAAGACTATGGCGCAAGGAAGAACGATCGCAGCCGGAGCCTCGTTTGGCATCGGCCTCTTTTTCGGGCTGATTGCGGTGCTAGGCATCACTCAACCGAGAGCGACACCTGAGCAGCAGTTCGCCTCGGTGGGTGTAGGACTGTTAGGCGGGGTTCCGTCCACAGCGTTGGGCAGTTGGCTGTTGATTCAAACCCGCGATCGCCGCAACCAAAAAGAGCGCGATCGCTTGCAAAAGGTGTTCTACCGATTGCTGAAGGAAAATAGCGGACAATTGAACGTGCTGCGCTTCTCAATGGAAGCGGGCATCAGCGGCACAGACGCGAAAGCTTATTTAGATGAACGGGCACGCGAGTTTAACGCGGCCTACAATGTTTCGGAAGAAGGAAAGATTTTCTACTATTTCGATGGGGACTTTAACGCGCTTCCGGCTGCCACTGCCTATGATGTTGTGCTGCAATCGTTTCCTTGGCAGCATCGCGATCGCGTGCTCAATGTACTTCAGCAAAACATGCGGCTAGAGCGATCGGTGCTGAAGGCACTGTTGAAACAAGCCAAGTCGCGACCGGTTGCGATCGCAACAGATGTAACCGAACAACGAGCCTGTTCATTAAAGCAAACGTTAGAAGCGGCTGGCGCAGCAATATTGATAGTACCAAAAGGATAATTATGGAACAATTATTTACCACACTAGGAGCAACACTAGCAGGAATCTCAGTTGCAGCCGGAGCATTTGCAACGCATTCACTGCGAGAACGATTGAGCGAACGAATGCTCGATGTGTTTGAAACGGGAGCGCGATACCAGATGTATCATGCGCTGGCACTAATTATAGTTGGTATTTTATTGAGCCGTCCAGAGACTAATCAGGCATGGCTAAATGCATCAGGAATTAGCTTTTTGATTGGGATTGGATTATTTTCGGGCAGTCTTTATGGATTGAGTTTATCGGGAGTGAAAGTGTTAGGGGCAGTTGCGCCTCTCGGTGGGGTGGGGTTTATTGTCGGCTGGGCCTGTTTAGCAATTAGCGCAACGCGCAACTTTTGAGAACCGCTTTAACGGCAGTCCCATTCGGCAGAACTTAAAAAATCGTGCCAGAATCGAGATTCAAATTTGTTTTTTTAATTCTCCTTAACTTATGTGCCGTTTACTGGGCTATTTAGGGTCTCCAATTTCGTTGGAGCAAGTTCTTTCTCAACCTGAACACTCCTTGATTGTCCAGAGCTATCAACCGAAGGAGATGAAGTCAGGAGTCGTGAATGCAGACGGCTTTGGCGTCGGTTGGTATGATTCTGATCGTGAGTCAGAGTCATTCACGTACAAGAATACTGTGCCAATCTGGAGTGATGTGAATTTGCCGAGCTTAAGTCGGTATGTCGAATCGCACTGTCTGTTGGCAAATGTTCGGAGTGCCACCGCCGGAATTGCCGTAGATTTGAGCAACTGTCAGCCGTTTCAGTATGGTCAAATTTTGAGTATGCACAATGGGCTTATCAAAGATTTTCGGCACACGTTGTATCGTCCGATCTGCGATCGCTTAAGTGATGCAGCCTACCAATGGGTTAAAGGATCAACCGATTCAGAACACATGATTGCACTGCTGATCGATGAGCTTGAGACGAGTTCTACGCTGATCCAAGCATTGCACCACATGCTAAAGGTGCTGACCGAGCTAGGCGAAAAACATCAAACGCCGTTTTCTGCCAATTTCATTCTCAGTGATGGTCAGCAGCTCGTTGGATCTCGCTATGCTTACCAGCTCGATTCCCCTTCGCTTTACTATTTGAAAGATGAGCCTGTGAAAGATCACTCAGTCTCTAACTCAGTGCTGATTGCATCAGAACCTCTGTTTGAGGGAAATTGGGAGTCGTTGCCCGATCGCTGCCTTTTTACCGTACATCATGACCTCACGATCGATATCCAGTCTGTCTAATTCTGTTGTGCAAACCCTTCGAGAGTGCCGAAAAGCAACTTTGGCGCTCTTTGAAGACGTTGATTACGACACTTTTTGCCGACAGGCGCATCCAGACTTTAGTCCGATTGGCTGGCATCTCGGACACATCGCTTATACCGAAGCGCTGTGGGTTCTGCAACGCTACGCAGGCGAGCCGCCGATTCGAGGCGATCATCGCTTGTTTGCTCAAGACGGATTGCTGAAGCGCGATCGCGTGCATCTTCCGGCGATCGCAGAAGTTGTAGACTACATGGATACGATTCGATCTAGGGTGCTTACCTATTTAGAGGTCGCTCCTCTAGAGAAACAAGAACGCCTGTGGCGATGGTTGATTCAACACGAGAGCCAACACGCAGAGACGATCGCCATTGTGCTGGCGTTATCTCAACTGCCAACCGAGCCGAACACGGACGCAACGACTGATTGGATCAATGAGACGAATTGCTCTGCTTCAGAAGGGGACATGGTTCTGATCGAGGCGAGCTATTTCGAGCAAGGAAGCGACTCGATCGACGCCATGGATAATGAACGTCCGGTTCAACAGGTTTACTTAGAAAACTATTGGATCGATCGCTATCCGGTCACGTGTCAGGAGTATCGTCTATTTATCCAAGCAGAGGGCTATCGCGATCGACAGTGGTGGTCAGAGGAAGGGTGGAACTGGCTGCAAGCGACCCAGACTCAGTTTCCGTTGTATTGGACTGATGATCCGGTTTACGGCACTCATCCAGTTTGTGGTGTCAGTTGGTATGAAGCAAGTGCCTACGCTCGCTTTGTGGGGAAGCGGTTACCGACGGAGTCAGAGTGGGAGAAAGCAGCGAGTTGGAATTCGACAGCGCAAACCCGCTTGACTTATCCGTGGGGCAACGCAGAACCGGAGCGCACGCATTGTAATCATCAGCATGGGATCGGCAGGACTACGCCCGTCGATCGCTATCCTCAAGGGCAGAGTCCTTGGGGATGTTTTGATATGCTGGGTAACGTTTGGGAATGGACGGCAACTTGGTTTGTCGGCTATTCAAACTTTGAGTGCTTCCCCTATGCGGGATATTCTCAAACCTATTTTGACAATGCCCATCGAGTGTTAAAGGGAGGCAGTTGGGCGACTCGGCGGTGGGCGATGCGAAATTCGTTTCGCAATTGGTATCATCCGCACGTTCAACAAGTTTTTGCAGGCTTTCGATGCGCCAAATCGTAGAGAATCGATTCGCCCTATGATCGGTTGCAGTACGAACCGATGACCGCACCTTTGCATTCGTGCAGCCGTTGCGATCTCAGTTGGAACTGTCGATTAAACCCACGATTAGTGCATTGAGGAGTGATTTCAAATTTATGTCAACATCTCCATCGATTGATCAATCTAAACTGCGTTCAGTTGAACACCGATTACGTTTAGAGCATCTTGTTAGTCCGACCGAGCCATCCGACGATGAACTGCATCCGGGCAGCGATGTAGTACGCGGACTGACCCAAACGCCGAAGACTCTGCCAGCCCGATATTTTTATGACGATCGCGGCTCCGAATTGTTTGAGCTGATCTGTGAGTTGCCAGAGTATTATCTAACGCGAACCGAAACCGAAATTTTGCAGCAGTATGCAGGCGCGATCGCAGAGATCACGGGAGCTTGTGAACTGATCGAATTGGGAAGCGGCAGTTCGACTAAAACAAGAATCTTACTGGATGCTTATCAAGACTCAGGGCAAGAATTAATTTACTGCCCGATTGATATTAGCGCTGGCATTCTAGAGAGCAGCGCTGAGCGGTTGTTGCTAGATTATCCCGACCTTCACATTCACGGATTCATCGGAACCTACGAACTAGCACTGCAAAAGCTACCAGATAGCGAACTGCCAACCCGCGTGATCGGATTCATTGGCAGCACACTAGGTAACCTCAACCCGCAAGCCTGTGACCTCTTTCTGCAACAGATTACAGATGCGCTGAAACCAGGAGAATATTTTTTGCTGGGCATCGATTTACATAAAGCGAAAGCCCAACTTGAAGCCGCTTACAACGACAGTCAAGGCATCACCGCCGAGTTTAACTTAAACATGCTGCGGCATCTCAATCGTCGGTTTGATGGAGATTTTGATCTGACCCAGTTTGAGCATGTTGCGGTCTACAACGAAGCGCAGCGACAGGTTGAAATGCATCTCAAGAGTCTACGATCGCAGACTATTCATCTCAAAGCATTGGATCTGACGGTCGAGTTTGAAGCGGGCGAAACCATCTTGAGCGAAATTTCCCGCAAGTTTGATCTCGATAAGATGCAGCATCTGCTGGAGTCAAAAGGCTTAATGCCGATCCGCGTTTGGACAGATCAGAATCAATGGTTTAGCGTCTTGCTGTGCCAACTGAAATAGTGCCAGCCCAGTGAACAGCAGAGAACGATGTAGCAGATGGTTCCAGCGCTCCGTAAAGACAGATGATGCCCATTAGTCCGTTCATCTGCTACATCCGTTCCAACATCCACTGCCAACAAGACGTGCGTAAGTCTTATACCAATTCCCTAAGTAGTCGCTACAGATCTTGGTAAAGACGCGATTAATCGCGTCTTTACGTGAGGAGCATATGTAGCAAGATTTTTTAGAAACGGTATTAGAAGCACGACTGGGAAATGAATTTATTTCAGTAGCATTTAATTAGGGCAGATGTATTACGGAGTGACACGCTTGTCTGCCCATTCTGAGATGGGGGGGAAAGCAGCAGAACCAGAAATTGCTGCGTCAGCCCTGTAAACTTGAGGATTGATGGAATCTAGATTCAAAATTGTTGCTAAATCGATAAATTTGAATGACTCATTTTGACAAACTTGTATAAACTGAAGTAGAGAAATGGGGAATTGTGTCTTTGAATAGTAAGTAGGTATCTTAAACAACTGCGATCCTACGTAAGCAATTGAGTGCCAATTCATGAAACTTCCTGGATTGCGCCCCGTAAGCTGAATGACTACCAAAGACCGTTTGCAAACAGTTCCAATCCAGAGAAGGTGAAGAGGAGATGAGCGACACAACATCATTTTTAGGAGGCGCAGCGATCGCCGGACTCGCAGCAATGGTGTTGCTGCGGGGAGGTGTGTCTGCTAATGCGCCTGCCCTTCCTTCGTCGCCGCTAACCCCGATTCAACCCTATCCCACCATTCCGACTTATCCATCACCGGGAATGTATCCACCGGGCGCAGCGGCAACACCAACGAACGACTATGATAAGCAGCGCTTGGAGGCAGAGCAACTGCGATCGCAGGTCGAGCAGCAGCGCACGCAGATCGAGCAGCTAAAAGCCCAAACTCAAAGTCAGCAAGCTTTTATTGAAACACTGACTGCTCAGAACAAGGGCAACGGCGTGTCAGCCCTTCCGGTGCGACCGACCGCCGTTCCAACACCTAACGCTGAAACCGCCAATCCGGTCATGAATGGCTTGATGTGGGCCGTAGGAGGAATGATTCTCACCTTTGGAGGCGGGATCGCGCTCGTAGCCATGTTTGCGCTATTTGCCAGACAGCAGCGCCCTTCTCGCACGGTTGAAGTGTTTCATGAGGACTATCCAAACTACCTCACGGCACGACGGCGATCGCAAGCTCTCCCTGCTAGACGAGCGATCAGGCGCGTTGAAGCCGAAGACTTTGAATAGTCAAAGAGAACAGTCAAAGACTGCAAATTAAAGAATCTTTGGCAAACCATAATAGCGAAGCGGTAAAGTGTGAGAGTGTTTTTTGTCATACAGCTTCTCAGGCGTTGCCCCGTTTGCTATGAAGACCCTCCGCAGTTGGTATCCCGCTCAGCGTCATCTCACGCCCTATTTCTTTTTACTGCCCGCGCTGATCATCTTAGGAATTACGGTCTTCTATCCGGCGCTGCAAGCGTTTTATCTCAGTTTTACGCGCTACGACCTCATCGATGAACCACAGTGGATTGGTTGGGCAAACTTCAAGCGCCTAGCCGCCGATGCGCTCTTTTGGCAAACCCTACGCAATACAATTTTGTACCTCGTGTGTGTTGTGCCCATTCTCGTGATTGCCCCGTTGGGACTGGCAATTCTCGTGAATCAAAAACTTCGAGGCATTCGCTGGTTTCGCGTCGCCTACTACACGCCGGTCATCATTTCAATGGTCGTCGCAGGCATTGCCTGGAAGTGGCTTTATGCGGACAACGGCTTGCTCAATCAAACACTGCAAGCCTTGGGTATACCCGCTATTCCGTGGTTAACCGATCCAAGCTGGTCGATCTTTAGCGTCATGGCCGTCACCGTTTGGAAAGGCTTGGGATATTACATGGTGATCTATCTTGCCGGACTGCAAGCTATTCCTGCCGATTTGTATGAAGCTGCTGCGATCGATGGTTCCGATGGCATTCGTAAGCATTGGGACATCACAGTTCCGCTGATGCAGCCCTACTTGCTGTTGGTCGGCGTCATTTCGGCAATTTCTGCAACTAAGGTATTTGAAGAAATCTTCATCATGACGCAAGGCGGCCCGCTCAATAGCTCCAAAACGATTGTGTATTATGTCTACGAGCAAGCCTTCAAGAACCTAGAAATTAGCTATGCCTGCACGATCGGACTCGTGATGTTTTTGATTATTTTGTCACTGTCGATCGTGCGGTTAGGTATCCAACGGCTGACAGACGATCAGCCGCTAAGCTAAGCCAGTTACCCAATCGCCAATCAAGGTATTCACTTGATCGGGAACTTCATCATGTGGACAGTGACCCGCGTTCAGATAATACTCCGTCAATTGCGGGTGATAACTCCGGAACTTTTCGCCGCGCGATCGCGCATTAATCCACGGATCACCTTCCCCCCAAATCATCAGAAGCGGTCTCGTCAACTCTCCCAACAAAACATCGACCTTTTCACCTTGAGGCGTGCGAAACACAGAAGCAAACACCTTGTCCGCCCCGATATCCGCTGAAGGACGATAAATGTCTTCAACAAGTTGGTCGGTAATGGCGCTCTGATCGAGATACACTTTCTCTAGCGTTTTGCGAATCACAGACTTCTGACGCACATACTGGAACAGCAACCAACTTGCCCAGTCTTGCTGAAACAGGGTCGTCACCACATTTCCCATCACCTGCCGAATCGGATCTGGTTTCGTTGTGCCTTGAATATCGGTAAAGGGGCCCGCACTATTAATCAAAATCAATCCTGCCGCCGACTGGGGACGCTGCGACGCAACGCACAGCCCCACATAGCCACCGAGCGAATTCCCCGCCAAAACTACAGGCTGACCAATTACATCCGTAATGAACTCATGCAACTGATCGCGCCACAAATCACCGCTGTACTCCCATGCAGGTTTGCTTGAGCGACCAAATCCCAACAGATCAATCGCCCACACTTCAAACTGCTCGCTCAGTCCAGCTACATTCTTCCGCCAATGATCGGTCGAAGCTCCGAAGCCATGAATCAATAAAAGAGGTGGGCGATCTGAGCGACGCTCACCTGCTTTTACGTAATAAATTTGTTGTTGCCGCCAATTCCAATACTGTCCGGGAATCGCGGTAACAGAGGGCGCAACCTGCATGACGCATCACAATAAACTCACTGCTACTTATTCTAAGTCTTGCAAGAGGTACATTTGACAACAAGGCAGGGCGGAAATCTGCAATGGCAGGGTGTTGAAGAATTAGCAAGGCGGATGACTAACCAAAATTACATGCGCGCAAGTGCTGCTATCTTAGTCAGCTTGCCGTGATCGAGTCCTTCTAGTTCATCTAACTGTAGCCATCCCTCTTTGACCAACCCAGCAAAGACAAAGATGAGAACCGAATATCGGTAGTCATATTTACCATCGATCTCGTGTCGTTTTGCACTTAGAAAATCGTGTAGACGCCACACATCGTCAAGCCCTGCGATCGCACTCGCTTTTGCGCGAACGTCTTCAATTAAGGCATCAATTTCTCGTTTGTAAGCTTTCTCAAACGCGGCTTGAGCTACCTTTTTCTCGGCTGTAGACCACTCAATTTCACTCACTCTCATCACTCAATCTAAAATCTACCTGTCACTCAATTCGGATAAACGCCCTCCGAAATGATGGAGCGCTCCTTTAGAAAGGAGCGCTCGCTGATCATTCGCGATGGACTCGTGCTTCACGATTCCCTAGCGAACTAGATTTAGCAGTTCTTTGGGAGACGCCAGCAAATCAATGGCGACGAAGAAGATTTTGCCTTCGGGATTGATCAAAAATCTCCACGCCATATTCATCCCGACTGCCGCTCCAAACCAAGGGGTTTGCACTTTACCTGTCACCTTCACTTGAGTGTAGCCATCTTCTGCTGGCTCAGAAACACCCCGCTCTGGAAGCAGCTTCAGGTTCTGACACTCTTCCCGGAAGAAGCGCATAATCGCCTCTTTGCCAACGATCGGTCTTTGGAACGGAGGCTGTAATGCCCCATCTGGCACAAACAGCGTGATCAGGGTGTCGAAGTCATTCGCATTCAGGTTGTTCATATAGTTCAACACCGTTGCATTATTGATGCCTTCGATGTTGACCTTTGTGCGCTGTGACAGTTCGGTAGGAGCAACAACCGGTTCGGAATATCTGGTGCTGCCGTCTAGTTTGTTTGGATCAAATCCCATATCGACGACAGAGTTCCGCAAGACAGTGATTTGCTGACCTTGATCCATTTCTCTCAAAGATTGCAGCACTGCCGATGCATTCGCCGAAAGCTGATAGCCTGCCGGAATTGGAGCGACGACCCCTTGTTCCATCCACTGCCCAAGCTGATACCAAAATCCTAATTTGATGTTTGGCGACCAAGCGGCGTAGGTGCGGCAGATAGGTGTATCAGCATGGTTTGCCAAGTCGCACATGACCTGCGTTTGCTCAGGAAAACTCATGGTTTTGACCTGCTCTAGAACTCCTTCTGCAAACTGCATACTCGCTGCGCCTGGAGCCGCGATCGTAATCGTCTTACCCATTTCAAGAAACGCGAACCAAGTCCATGCCAGTTGGTCTTCAGCGCTGAGCTGATTGAATCTAGCCGTTAGAGCCGGTACTGCATCAGCCGAGAGAGTATTCGGAAAAATACTGCGGGCTGAGTCGAGGGTAATAGGCATAGTAGAAATTTACCATTACTGAATTTTACAATCGGCAAGAATTGGCAAGAAAGTAATACCAAATCCTTTGAAGAAGCGGATTTATCTCCCAAACAACAAGATACATAAAACTTTACATAATGTAAAGTTTCTTAACGGATATTGTTTGCGTTCTTAAAAAGGAATTTATCTCAATGAGTCCAAAACGCTGGATTTTAAGGGGATGACGAGCAGAGCCGCTAAAAAATGGATGTTAACAACGCTGCTCAGAATTACCTGAACAAGGTTGCCAACATCCATCATCTGTAAACTATTTATTTGTGAACTATTAACTGAAGTATCAACTTTGCCAGAATGTCTTACGCAGCAACTTGTTCTGCCGCTCGCACCTCTTCCATATCAACGGGAGAGCCTTCTTCGGTCATCTGACCCATATCACCGCCCTTCTGAACAAAGTTTTGCACCGTTGCCATTAGCGCATTCACTTTACGAGTCCGCCATTCATCAATCAGCTGCTGCGTTTTAGCGACTCCTAAGCGACGCTCTAGAGTTTCGCGAAGATAGGCAGCATGACCTGTTTCATCCTCAGCGACGCTCAGAATGCCTTTCTTGAGATTGGCACTGACCGGATCAATAGGTAATGCGTTAGCAATTCGCACAAAGTCTTTACTCGCGTCAAACTCCAAAATATAAGTACTTGCCAGAAAAACCGTCCAATCGATGTTTTGAGGCTTCAAGTCGTCTTGAGAAAACCCCTTAAAATAAGCCGCAAAAAACGGGCTACGCTTTTGCTCATCGGGTCGCCCGTCTACCATCTTCTTTTGTTGCAACTTAGTGAAATCAATCACTTTCTTATTCAGTTGCTTTAGTCCGTGAGCAAAGATCTGACCGTGACGCTTCTCATCTGAGGCATGTTTATCTAAGCGCACAGCTAACCAGTCATCACCTTCTGCTTTCGCGCGATCGCGCAATGCTTCTAAAAACGGCACCGATCCTGATTCTGCCATCTGAAAACCCGCGAGGACATTGGGACGGCTTTTGGGGTCGCGCACACTGCTGGAGGTGATGTAAGCGATCGCACCTGAACCCGCAATGTGAAGCAGTTGAGTCAAGAAGTTCATAGATGGAGGCAGTATAGAGGAACTACTCATTATGGTAACGTCACTCTTTTGAGCACGAAACGCTCAATGCGCGTTTCCACAAAATCGCTAGACAGAAATCTGATTGTTCTCGGTCAGTGGCAAATGAATTCTATACACTTGAGAAGACAAGATTAAGGACTTCCTGGGGGTTCCGGTGCGGCTGTTTTCGACTGTGGCAGGATTGCGGTGTTACTTAGATCTCAGTCAGGGGAAACAGCCTCGATCCAGCGATTCCCCGTCGAATCCAGTTCCAACCCCCGCCCTTCAGATCGGCTTTGTGCCGACGATGGGAGCCTTGCACGCTGGACACCTGAGTTTGATGGAGCGCGCCAAACGAGAAAACCAATTGGTGATCGTGAGCATTTTCGTCAATCCGCTTCAGTTCGCACCGAACGAAGATTTTGGGCGCTACCCCCGGCCATTAGAGCGCGATCGCGCCCTCTGTGAAGAGGCAGGCGTCGATGTTCTCTTTGCCCCAACGCCTGAGGAAATGGGCGTCACTGCCTCGACTCAGACCTATGTTCAGCCCCCCAAAGCGATGATGTTGCGCTTGTGCGGCGCATTTCGTCCCGGTCACTTTGAAGGCGTCGCCACAATTGTGACAAAACTCTTAAATTTGGTACAGCCCGATCGCGCTTATTTTGGGCAGAAAGACGCTCAGCAAGTCGCCATCATCCGGCAATTAGTACGAGATCTGAACCTACCCGTTAAGATTGTTGCGTGCCCTATTATACGAGAAGCAAACGGACTCGCCCTAAGTTCCCGGAATCAGTACCTGTCTGATGAAGAAAAAATACAAGCTGCCACGCTTTATCAAGGTTTAGCAACGGCTCAAAAACTGTTTCGCACAGGAGAGCGTTCGAGTGCTAACTTAGTTCAGGCAGTAAAACTAGAACTGGCGAACGTCCCCGTGATTCATCCCGAATACATTGAACTCGTTGACCCTATGACTCTCGAACCTTTAGAAACCGTGACCGACGAAGGCTTGTTAGCGCTAGCGGCTCGAATTGGCTCAACGCGATTGATTGACAATTATGTATTGCGTGACCGTAAACCCATTATTGCGATCGACGGTCCTGCGGGAGCCGGAAAATCGACCGTTGCTAAAAAAGCGGCTGAGGTTTTAGGGTTGTTCTATCTCGACACGGGCGCAATGTATCGGGCGCTGACGTGGTTTCTTCTGCAATCGGGCGTCGATCTGAGCGATGAACCAACGGTTGCAGAATTAGCGAGTCAGTGTCACATCGAGTTTGTGAATACAACACCAACGCCTTCTGTATTTGTGAATGGTGAAGATGTAACGCAAGCCATTCGGGCTCCAAGGGTAACGGCACGAGTGTCTGCGATCGCGGCGCAAGGATCAGTCCGGGAAGCGCTGGTAAAACAGCAACAAAATTACGGGCGGCGCGGCGGAATTGTGATTGATGGTCGCGACATCGGAACGCATGTCTTTCCCGATGCGGAAGTAAAGGTGTTTCTCACGGCGTCCATCGAAGAGCGGGCACGACGCAGGCAAGTTGACCTGAAGAATTTGGGTCAACCGGACGTGAACTTGAGCGAATTAGAAGCCTCGATCGCAGAGCGCGATCGTCAAGATAGTACTCGCGCCATTTCGCCTCTCAGAAAAGCGGACGATGCGATCGGGATTGAAACCGATAATCTCACCATTGATCAGGTGTTGGATGCGATCGTGACACTCTACCAAAAGACTGCAAGCGTTCTGGCCTAGCGACGACTGAGCTCTAGAACAAAATCCCGTAGAACCACGCTTTACCTAAACGTGCTACGGACATGACCGTGAAAACGACCGAAGGTTGAACACCTACAAATTAAACACATACAAAAATGCCCTAGACCTCTTAAAGATCTGGGGCATTTCTGTATCAAGACAATTCACTAAAGCTTGTCTAAAACCGGCGATCTGAACGAGAGTGTTACAGATCCGCAGCGCCTTCGCTGCCTCTGTTCGCGCCTTCTTGATCAGTCTCAGATGACTCATCCCGATTGTCGTAGCGTCTTCTTGACGACATGCGACCATTATTTGTGCGTTTGCGGAACTTACGAGCGTAAGCTTGATTACGAAGAGCTTTTTCTTTCTTTTGGTTACGGCGTTTAGCCATGTTTACCCCTTTTACGACACCTTATAGATGCAAGACATGCAAATAGCCATTTTAAAGGATTGGCGGAGAGTTTTAACAATTCTCAAAACTTTTAATTGAAAAATTTCTGCCTAACGGGCTGAATCGTAGATCAAGAGATCGTAATCATCGCGCTCAATGTCAGTTGAGTTTACGAATGAATCCTCGATCGCTAGGATAGGCTTCTGTGCTTAGACTCAACGAAAGCCCTCAGATCAAGTTGTCAAGGTTCAGATCGTGATATAACCATTACCCATGTATCTTCGGTCTTTGCATCTCAAACATTTTCGCAATTATCAGGATCAGTCGGTTCAGTTTACGGCCGCTAAGACGATTCTGATCGGCAACAATGCTCAGGGTAAGTCTAATTTACTAGAAGCGGTTGAATTGCTGTCGTCATTGAAGTCTCATCGGACCTCCCGCGATCGCGACTTAATTTTAGACGGAGAACTGCTCTCCCACGTTAGCGGACAGCTTGACAAAGACACGGGCAGCATCGAACTCGCAATGACACTGCGGCAAAATGGACGACGCACGGTGGCGCTCAACGGCGTCTCCCTGCGTCGTCAACTCGACTTTCTTGGCACGCTGAATATGGTGCAGTTCTCTAGCCTAGATCTCGACCTAGTGCGGGGCGGCCCCGATCAGCGCCGTCAGTGGCTTGATTCTCTGCTGGTTCAACTCGAACCCGTCTACGCTTATGTCCTCCAGCAGTACAACCAAGTCCTGCGCCAGCGCAACGCCCTGCTTAAAGCGATCCAGAAAGAAGCACTCCAAACTCCTTCATCCGAACTGGCACTTTGGGATGCCCAACTTGCGATCGCCGGATCTCGCGTGATTCGTCGCCGTGCTAGAGTCCTGAATCGATTGGTTCCTTTTGCGCGATCGTGGCATCAAGCGATTAGCGGCAGTACAGAGGTGTTAGAAATTCGCTATGCCTCAAACGTAACGGCAGACGAAGATACTCCGGAAGCGCTGCAAAAAGCGTTTTTAGAGAAAATTCAGCAGCGATCGCTTCCAGAGCAGTATCAAGGCACGACGCTGGTTGGACCGCACCGCGACGAAGTGGACTTTACCATTAATCAAACTCCCGCTAGGCAATACGGTTCTCAAGGGCAACAGCGCACGTTGGTGTTGGCCCTCAAGCTTGCCGAGCTTAAATTAATCGAAGATGTGATCGGGGAGCCGCCGCTACTGCTACTCGATGATGTTCTCGCCGAACTCGACCTCAATCGTCAAAATCAGCTTTTGGAGGCGATTCAAGATCGATTTCAAACGCTAATTACGTCTACTCATCTCGGCTCTTTCGATGCTCAGTGGATCAAGTCTGCTCAAATTCTAGAAGTGAAAGCAGGAGCGCTGGAGCAAGAGGCGTTTTAGCCGTTCGGGTAGAATCGTAGCAACTTGTTGTCATTTGACAAATATCGTCAGAGCTAGCTTAGAAGGTGCTGGTCAAGAGTTGTGAAAGGATTTTGCAGAGGGAGTACTATGCAGACAGATACCGCAATTATGCTAAGTCCTTTGAACACTCGATCTGGCTAGAAAGACACCCATTTGGACACCAATCATCCCCACGATCGCACTGCCAGCCCAATAAATTAACAGCATCGTGATATCGCCTTTATCTAAGAAGCCTTTTGATTCCAAACCATAAGTTGAAAATGTGGTATACGCACCACAAAATCCTGTTGTAGTCATCACTCGCAGTTCAGGCGAGATGCTGCGAATATTCTCAAACGCTATGGTCAAGATATAAGTAATCAAAAAACACCCCGAAACGTTAATGAAGAAGGAACCGTAGAAGCCAAGATCTCTTCCAAAAATAGCTTCTGCAAATTCGGTTATGTAGAAACGACTCAACGCTCCAAAAACTGCCCCAATCGCCACGCTGAGCGATAAATGCCCCCTCAAAAAATCCATTCCTTTGACCTCAAAATCGATAGTGTGTTTTATGAAATTACTTCACAACGAAATTGGCGATCGCGGCTCCTAGAATTACTGCTACCAAACCTAGGGTGGCACTGCCTGCCCAGTAAAAAACCGTAGCAAGTTTTTGTTTGCTACGCCATAGAGTTAAAGTATCAAAGCCGTAGGTTGAAAATGTGGTGTAAGAGCCTAGAAATCCAGTTCTAATGAGTAGATCTAGTTCCTTGGGATAGCCTGTAATTGTTTTAGAAATTGTGAAAAAGAAACCTATTGCCAAACATCCCGTCAAGTTAATGACAAATGTTCCATAGGGGAACTTTGTCCCATATTTTGCTTTTGTCCATTCTGTTAAGTGATACCGAGACAACGCTCCAGGAATCGCACCGATCGCAATGGCTAACACATTAAGCAAAGTAACATTTTGCAGCAATTAACACACTCCTCAAGACAGCAGATCTAGCTCACCTGAAAGTTTTAGAGTGGAGTACTCCACTCTAAAACTTTCTTCAAATACTCGTTCAGCTCCTTCCAACTCGTCCAGTCAGGTTGGCAATCACTGCAACTAATTCAGCCGCTTCAACAGGTTTAGCGACATGAGACTGGAAGCCTGCTAAAAGTGCGGCTCTGCGATCCTCTGTTCTAGCGTAGGCTGTTAGAGCGACGGCAGGAATACGTCCACCTTGCTCTGGCGGTAATGCTCTGACTTGACGTAGCAACTCATAGCCATCCTTATCTGGCATACCGATATCGCTGATTAACACATGGATTGAGGAAGATGCTTGCGTCAGCACCGCGATCGCGGCGGTGGCTGAATTAGCTGCTATCACTTCGGCTCCACACATTTCTAGGGTGTAGGTGAGGAGATCACGGGCATCAGCCTCATCATCAACAATCAGTATCTTCAGTCCATCTAATCTGGGCGAGAAGTCAAACGAACGGGTGCCTCCTACAGCAGGATGCACCCGTTCTGCTTCATGAATCATTGGGGTGATAATCATGACTGGCAGGTTTACAGTAAAGGTTGCTCCTTGCCCTTCTCCAGGACTCTCAACATGTACAGTTCCGCCATGTAACTCCACTAATTGGCGGACGATCGCTAACCCCAACCCTAATCCACCAAACGCTCGCGTGATCGAACTATCTGCTTGACGAAAAAGATCGAACACAAACGGAAGGAATTCAGCACTAATGCCTTGCCCTGTGTCGGTTACACTGATTTCAACATGGGAATTAATTCGTTTCAAACCAATCTGAACCCGCCCACCTTTAGGAGTGAACTTAATCGCATTACTGAGGAGATTCCAAACCAGCTGTTGTAACCGCTCGGTATCTCCTAAAACAGGACCAGCAGATGGATCAAGCACCGATTGCAGCCGAATGTCTTTTGCATCGGCAGCAGGTTGCACCGTATCAATGACGGATTCGATCACGGCTAAAAGCTCAACCGTTTGAACATTCAGGCGAATTTTGCCAGTGATGATACGTGAAATATCAAGCAGGTCATCAATCAATTTAGATTGAGAGCGGGCGTTGCGCTCGATCGTTTCTATGGCACGATTCATTGTTGTTTCGTCTGGCTTCCGGGCAAGCAGCACGTGAGACCAGCCAAGAATCGCATTCAGGGGAGTCCGTAGCTCATGGGAAAGGGTTGCGAGGAATTCGTCTTTCAATCGGTTCAATCTTTCGGCTTCCGCTCGCGCCATTTGCTCTCGTACTAAAAGCTGCGATCGCTCTTCCTCTGCTCGTTGACGCTCTCGTACTTCTTTTGCCAATTCATCAATTTTCTTGTTGAGGAGAACAAACCGGCGGCTGGCTGATTCTCTACTTTTTAAGCGCAAGAAAATTAGCGCAGGCGAGTCAGGTGACCAGGGACGCAGAACTGCCCCTTCACAACGGCACAAGCAAGATTGGTCATCACTGGTATGGAACGTTAATGAGCCAAA
Source organism: Myxacorys sp. (assembly GCF_059501405.1). Classification (NCBI taxonomy): domain Bacteria; kingdom Bacillati; phylum Cyanobacteriota; class Cyanophyceae; order Leptolyngbyales; family Leptolyngbyaceae; genus Myxacorys; species Myxacorys sp. The sequence continues at coordinate 79,449 of NZ_JCACCM010000163.1, read as the reverse complement.
CACCATATTCCGGCTTCTGGAGCAAGAACGCAAATACTGCTTTACAGTGCCAGGAGCATTCGTAACTAGAGCAAAGAGCTGTTTTTCCTGGAGTGTTGAACGGCCTAGCAGTTTAGTGAATGCAGCATTGACAGCAACGATCTGCCCCTCTCCCGTCACTAGGAGTGACGGTTCTGGCAAGAGTCGGGCGAACTCGAGAAACTGTTCAGGCGTCAATCCTCATTTTCTCCTTTGAAGTATTCATATCCGTCGCTTTCTTCTGCTTCTGGAGTTGGCTTTAAGTAGACCACGACTCTGCACCCCGGAGCACCCATTGCGATCGTCTCTTGCAGTTGTACTTTGGCATAGCCGAGATTCTCAGCAGCAATAGAGCCGAATACGTTTGAGGTCATCATACACAGGGCAGGGCGATCGACAACTTTTTCGGCAAACGGGCAAATGCGGTTTCCAAAAACGATCTTTTCATCTGTTTGCTCAATGACAAAAAAGTCGCCTTGAATTCGCTTCTTCAAATCCACAAGAACGTCAGCAACTTGCTCTCGTGTTAAATTAGGCACCTTTAAAGCTGTTTTATAGTCCTGATTAATTTGTCTTCCCATGTTTTGACCAACCACACTAATAAATCCGGCGGCTTCCTCTAAGCCGACGACATCCTGTAGCGTGCCAGCTAATTCCTTAATTAGCGTGCGTAAAAAGAGGTCTCGTTCCAAGGGGATATTGAGATCCTGGATTAGCGTTTCAGCCTCAAAAGAAGTGGTCATAGCGTTTTTTAATGAAGACGAGCAGAAATTTCGACAGATGAAGCTGCCCCTACAGTTAGCAGCCACCGTTTATTGTAGAGATTTTATTGTAGAGATATTTTAGAGATTTGAACGATTTATGTAGCGCGAGTAACAACTTTGGCTCTAGCTCTGTAAACGCTACCGGATATCCTTCACCTGCTCCAGTTTGGATTTTGCTGCTCCACTGGGTTTACCACAACAGTTACAAGCTTTGAATTTAACTCAACTGCACAACGGATTGGTCTTCAACTAGGGTGCGAGCGGTGAGCAAATCTTCAACCGTGATCCGCAAAAAGCGCTGCTCATCTACCTGAAACTGGACTTTGATCCGATCGTTACCTGGCACTCCGGGTGGATCAAGCTCTGCGATCGCGCGTGCCCCTTCTCGATCGTTTAAGGGTTGCACCGAAGTTTGACCACTAGATAAATTGCGTGTGATCAAGCGATCGCCGTCAAAATAGACCTCGGTTTGCACCGTTTCAGTTCCCAGTTCTCCCACAATCAGTTCAATACTGGGCTGATTGTCCACTGATGCGCCTAAGACTAACTCGACTGAGTTGCCCATTGGGTAAGGCTGCCCTGGTTTGATCAGGGGATGCCAATTGTGTCCCTTCTGCCGTCGATCCCAGTAGCGGATGCCGTAGCCGTGGTAAAGAAAGTCTTTTAACTCCACGCCTTGACTCAGTTGCAGCGCTCCTTGCGCGATCGCTTCAAAGGGCTTTTCGCAGCGAATCTTGGACGCATCGAAATACTGCTTTACCCACGTCTGCACGGCAGGAATTTGCACGGTGCCGCCGACCAGCAAGACTGCATCAATATCGCCAACAGATAATCCTTGCCGCCGTGCCTGCTGAAGCACTTGTTCCATGGCGGCGTCGAGACGGTCAAAAAATTGGTGGTCTTGGAGAATTTGCTCGAAGCGATCGCGGCTGATCGACAAATCATAGCTATCAAAGGTTTCGTCGTTGAAATACACTTCTTGGGCTTGCGCTTGTAGAGAAAGCTGAATTTTTAGCCGTTCAGCTAGCCGGGTGGTGAGCGGCGTTGCGGCTAGTCCTTGAGTTTCGACAAAGTGATCGACGAGCCAATTATCCAGGTCAGAGCCGCCTAAATTTTGCCCTGCTTTTGCCAACACTCTCGCAATCTTTGGCTTCTGTCCCGATTGTTCGGCAAACGATTTCTGTCCCCACTTCAGAATAAATCCGAGGGGTTTCGATGAGGTGGTTTCGCTGCCATCAAGCTGGACGAGCGACAAATCCAAGGTTCCGCCGCCAAAGTCGATCACTAACAGGATTTCTCGATCGGCTAAGCCATAGCCCAATGCTGCCGCCGTTGGCTCATCGATCATTCTGACTTGATTGATATTCAGCGCCTCGGACACCCGACCTAGCCAAAGTCGGTACGCTTCAAAACTATCGACTGGCACAGTGAACGTGAGCGAATCCGCCACAGCTGGATCGCTCACTTTGAGTTGATTGATTATTTCGGTCAGAAACCATTCACCGACCTGCTCAAAGGTGATGGTGCGTCCATCTAATTCTGGTAAGAAGCCTTGAATACTGGTGCCAATGCCACGTTTAAAATTGCGGAAGAATCGGGCATCTGAGGTGACATCTAAGGCGCGATCGCGTACCACTTGCCCAACGACGATTTTTGGAGTGGCAGCATTTTCAACATACGCCAGGCTGGGAATCAAAGGCGGATTTTGCCCCTGGCGCACAGAAATGTTGGGCAGTGCCAAGGTTTCAGGCTGTTGAGTGGCTCGATTCCAACGAGTAATGACGGTGTTACTGGTTCCAAAATCAATAGCGTAAGACATTCTGGCGTATCAACCGATGATTAATAGAATTGGCAAATCTCATCCACCCTTTAGGACGACATTCAGTATTACTCATACCAATTCACAGAACCACAACCTATACACCCATAGCAAGAATTCCTAATGTTCGGTAAAAACATCTTTGCCATGAAAGGTCAGGCAAGATAGATTCACATCAAGTGAATTATGGCAACTAAACTAGATATTTCTTAATATACATATAGAGGTTCTCGACCAAGGCGCTACTTATGACTCGTCCACCGACTGAGCTACTCTCGTTTCTGTTCAACCTCAAGAATGGCATTTGGTTCTTGGGAATTTCTTCGTGGCTGTTTGGTCTTGCTGATCGGGCGATCGCGGCGCTTATGGATGGTTATCTCTCTGCCCTAGATATCACTCAACTGTTTACAGCTTCATTCTTCTTTGTGGGGTGGCTGTTTCTAAAGCCTGGGAAGTAGATCAACGGTGCTAAGGAGTACCCCGATCTGGAAAAGGAGTTGCTAGAGGTTTCGCAGGACTTGTGAATCTAAAAAATGGTTTATCTAAATCTCCGACTTTTTAGGAAGTCGGAGATCTTTATAGAAATAGACGACTAGTTAAATCGGAACTTGCCGATCGTGTTTTGGAATTCCCAACGCACAGGGTCTCCGGGCAATTGGTAGACGGCACTCAAGACAATGATGCGCTTACCATCGCGGCTGGGGAAAATGACGCTATCCCCGCACTGTGAAGCACACCACGAATATGCGATCGCATTTTGTCCAGCAAACTTGCGACTCTGATAGTTGCTTTGCCGTCCCGTCTCAAAAAACGATTTCTCGCCGTTCTGCTGTGCCCATTCGAGAGCAGACAAGCGACCCGGATTATCAAAGGTAGCTGCCACGATGCTACCCGATTGACTATCGGGCTGAGCTTTCGTTGGGGTTTCAGCCGCACTCGCTTGAAGGGTGCTTGCATTCCGAGAAAAGCGTAGATATCCCTTGCTAACATCACTCGTATCCACGGTGTAGCCTTTGGGATAAGCAATCCTAAACCCAAGTTGGGGACTCTGATAAATCTGATAGTTTGTTGATTGCGCTTGAGCCACTAAAGTTGGCTGTGGAGTTGCAGATTGACGAGCAGGCAGTGCAAAGACAACAACGGGAGCCATTGCAGCTAGAACTCCCGCAACAAGGGAAGAGGACGTGAACCAGGAACTCATAGATTTCATAGGACGATCAGGGTTTATTAAACGAAGTGAAACAGTAGAAGAAGTAAAACAATACAAAAGTAGGGCTGTAGCGTGCTATTGAGCCCCTCTATCTAATTAACGCGAGTGCTCGATCTGCTACGCGATACAAACTCGTTGATCAGCCGCAAGTAATAGACTTACACTACAAGCCACTTGGAATAGCGATACATCCTTTATAAATAGTAAAACAGTCTATGAAAATGTGGAAGTTTAACCAACGAAATTTCAGTAAATTGTTGAGTAAAAAGATTGTGGCAAGAAAGGCAATCGGAATCAGTTGAATTAGGGATTTATTGCCGTTGTAAAGACAGTCTTTAGAAGGAGGTAAATACTACCAGAGTTAGGCTAAACCTGCTTCACCCATACAAGATGTTCATTTTCACTGAGCTATATAACAAGTTAGATGAATTGAGTGAATTATTAATGCTGAAATAGAGGTATCAGAATTAACATAACGCCAGAGAAAAATGAGTATTTCATTAATTATTCTAAGTTTAGTAGCAATTCTTGCAGCGATCGAGGCGGCTCTAAAAACGCGAGAGAGGTTTGTTTCTCATGACAACCATCCTAGTTCTACAACGACTCCAGTTCCTCCGGAAACACGTAAAGAAAGTTCAGAATTTAATGCAGAAAATGTAGAATCTGGCTCGTCTTCTGACGATGAACCTGTTAGCAACGTATCAAATGCTACACTAGACTCTGCGAATTTTGAGCATGACATTCCGTTAGCTACTTCTCTTACCATTTCAGAAGTTGTTGACCCAGTTAATCCTGAGAAGATCACAATTCCTGATCTTTATCCGGGTTATCCTCTTGAATCTGAGCAGCAGGCTCAACCTCACCACACGCCTGATGTGCTGCAAGAGATTAATCAGCTAGACCACCAGTCAAAGAAAGACCAAATCGCGCATTTAGCGCAATATGTCCAGCATCCAGATAGTGTGTTGAGAGTTGTGATCGCGTCTACTTTAGGCGGGCTGCTCCCTGACACACAAGGAGACGACCGCCAAGCCGCGATCGCGCTTCTGACTCGGTTGAGCCAAGATGCGGATTCTCAGGTCAGAGTTCAAGCTGCCGCGTCACTGGGTGAACTCCACTCCACCGAAATCACGCCATAAAAAATCATGCATCAGTCCTTGATGCATGATCGTAGAAGAAATCTGATTGGCAATGGTTGCCGTTTTACTGACTATTCCTTGCCAATCAACTTATTCTGCCTCATCACTAGCGCTAGGTGAAAGGACGGCGGCTTCCGCAGAAGCAGGAACGAGTGCCACCGCCGCGATCGCATCATTCTCGTCCAATCGCTGAACCCGGACTCCGGTCGCTCCGCGAGACTGAGACGAAATGGCATTCACCGACTGGCGAATGATCACACCGCGATTGGTGATTAGCATCAGCTCATCGCCTTCATTCACAATGTGCAGTGCCGCTAACGTATCGCCCTTTTTGCGGAACTTCGTCGCCATGATGCCCATTCCTGCCCGTTTTTGTAAACGGAACTGAGTCACCGGAACTCGCTTACCCAGTCCACCTGTGGTGATCACTAATGCCCACGGCCCTGACTGAGGCGGAAGTTCAGTATTGTCTTCTACTGGGATTTCAGCATCATCGATCAGTCCGGCGGCTTCTGCTTGAGCCACATCTTCGACCACTCGGCTCGGTAAGATTGCCATCCCGACTAGATTATCGCCCTTGCGAAGATTCATGGCTCTCACCCCGCGAGTGGCGCGACCGAGCGGACGCAACTGCTCATGGTTGACGCGGAAGTGAATCGAACGTCCCAAGGTCGAACCAATGATAATACTGTCATCGACGCGCGCCAAACGAACCCACCGCAACTGATCGCCTTCTTCAAGAGAAATCGCGATCAGCCCGTTGGAGCGAATGTTGCTAAAAGCAGAGAGCGCCGTCTTTTTGATGAAGCCTTTCTGCGTTAGCATCACCAAGTATTCATCGTCGGTAAACTCTGTGACCGGAACCACCGACGTGAGTTTTTCAGCGTGGGGAATCGGCAGAAGTTGAACGATCGGGGTTCCCCGTGAGGTGCGCGATCCGATCGGAATTTGGTAGGCTTTCAGCGCGTAGACCACGCCGCGATCGCTAAAGAACAGAATGCTATTGTGATCGCAACAGGTAATGAAGTGTTCAACCACATCATCTTCCTTCATTCGCGCTCCCGCTTTGCCTCTTGTGGCTCGGCTCTGCGCCTCGAACGAATCAACGGGCATCCGCTTGATATAGCCTTGCTCGGTGATCAAAATGAGCGATTTCTCATTGGCAATCAGATCAATATCACCGAGTTCATCTTCAGACTGCTCAATCACCGTGCGGCGAGGCGTCGCATGCGATGCGCGCAGTTGCGTCACCTCGGTAGCGATGATTTCGAGGATTCGTTCTCGGCGGGCAAGAATGTCAAGCAGGTCAGTAATCTGCTCTTGCAGAGCGTCATGTTCTTGCTGAATCTTATCCGCTTCGAGCGCCGTTAGACGCCGCAACTGCATTTGCAGAATGGCATCTGCTTGCGCTTCTGAAAGGTCGTAGGTAGAAATAAGTTCTTGCTTTGCTGTTGTCGTATCTGCCGCATGACGAATCAAGTTAATGATCGCGTCCATATTGGTCAGAGCAATCAACAAGCCTTGCAATAAGTGATCGCGTTCTTCTGCTTTACGAAGCTGATAGCGAGTGCGCCGAGTAATCGCTTCGATCCGAAAATCAAGGAAGACGCTAAGGAATTGCTTCAGGGTAAGCAGTTGCGGTTCGCCGTTGACGAGTGCCAGCATGTTTGCCCCGAAGTTGGCTTGCAGGGGCGTTTGCTTGTAGAGGTTGTTCAGCACAACTCGCGCGTAAGCATCGCGCCGCAGTTCGATCACAATCCGCATTCCGTCGCGATCGCTCTCATCGCGCACATCGGAAATGCCGTCGATCTTGCGATCGTTCACAAGTTCTGCAATCCGCTCGATCAACGCCGCTTTGTTGGTTTGGTAGGGCAGTTCGGTGACGATGATGGCATCGCGATCGGGGCGTCCTCGATGCTCAATTGTTTCGATCGAACACACACCGCGCATCGTAATCGAGCCGCGACCTGTCGTGTAAGCTTCTCGAATGCCGGTGCGTCCAAGAATCTGTCCTCCGGTCGGAAAGTCAGGACCCGGAACGTATTGCATTAACTCCAAATCGGTGATGTCCGGGTTTTGAATTAATGCCATCAAACCGTCAATTAATTCTCCCAAGTTGTGGGGAGGAATGTTGGTTGCCATTCCCACCGCGATGCCAGATGAGCCGTTCAGCAGCAGTTGCGGTACACGGGCAGGCAACACCAGCGGCTCTTGTTGCGATCCGTCAAAGTTATCGCCAAAGTCAACCGTTTCGGCTTCGATGTCTTGTAGCAGTGCGGTCGTCGTCAGGGAGGTGAGTCGCGACTCGGTGTATCGCATCGCGGCAGGCGGATCGTTATCAACGGAGCCGAAGTTTCCATGTCCGTCTACCAGCGGCGCTCGCATCGAGAAATCTTGAGCCATCCGCACTAGCGCATCGTAGATCGAGGTATCACCGTGGGGATGGTATTTACCCAGTACATCCCCGACGACACGAGCCGACTTTCTGAAGGGGCGATCGTGGGTGAGACCCAGTTCGTGCATGGCGTAGAGAATACGACGATGTACGGGTTTTAAGCCGTCTCTCGCGTCTGGAAGTGCCCGCCCCACAATTACGCTCATGGCGTATTCCAGGTAAGACCGCTGCATTTCGTTGCGTAAGTCGGTTGGAATAATCCGATCTTGAGGCGGGTCTTGGGAGAAGGTCATAGAATACTCCGAAATGTCAGTGCAAGCCTGTCAGCAGAATGAAGCCTAGAAAGTATACTCGCTAGGTTCAATATTGTCTAAATTTTATCATATTTTCATGGACGTTGAGGCGGCTGAAGAGCGCATGGAATGAGGCGTTGACGGGGGAGTGAAGATGCTGACTGTATGCAGAAATCAGCCTTACCCTTGTGATGAGGGAAGTAAAGCGTTGTCCTCAAAGCGTTGTCCTCAAAGAGGGGATGGCATAGTTAAAGTTACTTATGCTGTAATTGCTGTAATTTCAGAGCGCGATCGCACCTCCTTGCCCATGCTACCCATCATTTACTCCGACGAGTTTCTGCTCCACGATACTGGCATTCTCCATCCTGAAAAACCAGGACGTTTAACCGCGATTCAAACCGCACTCCAATCTGCGCCTTGGGCAGACCAACTAGACTGGCGCACCCCAACCTCAATAGAAGCGCGATCGCCGCTACCGCTAATCCAGCAAACCCACGATCCGCGCTATGTGACGGCGCTGCGTCAGTTAGCTGAGCAAGGCGGCGGACACATTGACAGTGATACTCCAGTGTCTCCGCGCAGTTTTGAGGTGGCGATGCTCGCGGTGAATGCTTGGATCGATGGTGTAGATTATGCCTTGCAAAGCGGAGAACCTTGTTTTGCCTTAGCGCGTCCGCCCGGACATCATGCCATATCAGGAATTGGCATGGGATTTTGTTTGTTTAGCAATGCCGCGATCGCAGCCCATTATGCGTTAGAAAATGGTGCAGAACGAGTCGCAATTCTCGATTGGGATGTGCATCATGGCAACGGAACTCAAGCGATCGTAGAGAACAATCCCAACATCCGATTTTGCTCGATTCATGAGTCGCCCCAATATCCGGGAACGGGGCAGTCAACGGAGCGAGGGCTGCACGACAATGTGCTGAATCTGCCGATGCGATCGGGAAGCACAATTGAGGATTACCAGCCGTTGTTTGAACAAAAGATTATGCCGTTTTTAGCTGGGTTTCAACCCGATGTGCTGTTAGTGAGTGCAGGATATGATGCCAATCACGACGACCCGTTAGCCGGAATTTCGTTGAAGCCGAAAGACTACGGTGTGTTTACAAAGTATTGCTTAGCGATCACTGAGCGAATTGTTTTTGGACTGGAAGGCGGATATGATTTTAACGCACTAGCACAATCGGTAGTGGAAACGATCAATCCACTGATAGCTTGAGCGAAAAGATTAATTTTTTCGTTAATCTTGTAGATGAGAGAACTGATATGCGCCTACGGCTGAAACCGCGATCGCCATAATCAACAAAACCGGAATCGCAAACCAAGGAAACTGCGCAATCGGAAGGTAAGCAGCGGCTCTTAGTCCTAGACTGGTATAGGTCAAAGGCAATAGATAGACAATTACTTTTAGAGCAATCGGAAGAGCCGTCACGTCAAAGAATGTCCCGCCTAAAAACGACATTGGAACAATCAAAAAATTATTGTAGATTCCAACACTTTCGAGAGACTTCACGTTCAAACCAACCAACACACCCAATCCAGCAAAAACAGCACAATTTAGAATCAGAACTAATAGAAATAATGGATTGAGAAAGCTCCAAATTTTCCCTGTCACTAGAACCGCCACCAGAATCACCGACCCAGCCGTCAGCATTCCCCGCACAATTCCGGCGAGCATTTTGCCCAAGTGCAGTGCTAACGGGTGAACGGGCATCAGCAGCATCTCTTCAAAGGTTTTGGTAAACAAGCGATCGCCGCAAATCGAAAACGTCGTTCCACCAAAGCTAATCACCATCGATGAGAGCGCAACCATTCCTGGCAAAATAAATTGTAAATAGGTGTCTCCTGCGGTTGGTTTCGCAACCGAATCGAGAGTGCTGCCCAATCCTAAACCAAACGCCAAGATATAAATTAAGGGAGAAATAAGTCCTGAAGCGGCGACTTGCACCAGTCTGACTCGCAGATCGAGCCAATCGCCCCAAAATACGGTGAGACTATCTGACCAAAGCGTCGCTAGAGAAGATTTGCGCGATCGAGTTGAGGAAGAGGCTTGCAGGGTCACGAGGGTTACGTTAGGGAAACACTTTCATCATTTTTGCACTTAGAACAACCGAGCGCACATTCGATTTGCAGCCATCTGCCTGCCAGATTCGTCATACTAGTAAAAGAAAGTAGAATAGCATTTACCATTTCTTACGAACGTCTCCACTTCTGAAGCCACCATGAAACGTAGACCTAGATCTAATTCCTACAACGATTACGACCGCAACGACTTCGACAATTCCGATCGCAGACCTGATGTCACACCTCCCGATCCCAAACCGGAGAAGAAGGGGAATTCGCTGTTTAATGCCACCGCGATCGCAATCATTGCAGGAATCTTTATTCTGGGAATTGGTGTCGGAATTGGGTTTACCTCTGTGGTGCCAAATCAAAACGGTGTCCTACAGACGAATGTGCAACTCGACCAGCAAGCTCCAAGCCCAGATGTTTGTATTCAGAATGGAGCGAGTGCCATGTCAATGACGGCTCGGCTGTACGTTACTTTGGCTCCGTTCAAGGTGTACGTCGCTCAAGCGGGAATGGAACCTGCCTGCGTCCTGAGACGGGCGAATTGGGCGGTGCTAGAACAACGAAAACTCTTAACGTCGGATCAATCGCGGGAGTGTCGTCAGCGGCTTAGCACCTTCGGCTATGTTGGCAGTCTAGAGAATAAGCCGATTATCGATTGTGTCTACCAGAGCGACAACGCCAAGAATCTCTTTTTAGATGGCAGCGCTCCATCACAAAATAACGATTTTTAGAGTAAGGATGGATGTGTTAGAGGCGCGATCGCACCCATGCGATCGCGCCTTTTCTGTAGCTATCTATCGCAAATCTTGAGTCAATCGCACTTGAAAGATTTGCCCCGGTGCGATCGTGGCGGGTTTCGGTGCGGTAGCATACGTTACGCCCGCCCCAACTGCCGCTCCTCCAGCTACAGTTCCGCCAGAGAGCCCACCGAGCAACGCCCCCGCCACTGCCCCAATTCCAGAATTGATCAGCAGCTTGCGATCGCTGACTTGGCGCGATCCTCCCAACGCTTCGGACTGGGCAGCGAACGGAAACGAGCGACCGCCGATCGCAATCGATTGAGCAATGAATCGATTGGTCTCAAACCGCCCATACACTTGACTACCGAAAGGAATAATCAAATTGCCCCCGCGATCGCGGATTTCAGTTTGCAGCAATACTACTTCCTGACGCGGCTTATTGGCTTCTAACTTCAAGACCTGACTGCCAGGATAGCTAAGATTGAGCAACGTACCTGACGGCAAAATGACCCCTTCTGTAGGACTCGCCACACTCACCAGAGGCGACTGCAACGGCAGGTTGCCATAATTTGACGATGAGGATCTTCCACCAACGGGCAACGGCTGACCAAATTCAATTGTCCCCGCCGTTGCAACGGTCGTCGTTTGAGGAATTGACGGCGGCAAGGATTGAGGGAATTGCGACGTCTGATCAGGCGGTAGCGGCAGAGCCTGAGGCAGAGCTTGCGGCAGGACTGGCGGCGTCTGAGGTTGCAGAGGTGCACCAAGGACGGATTGAGTGGGCTGAGGAGGCTGAGCCGGTGGAGGTGAGAACGATTCGGTCATCGTTGGAGGCAGTCCAGCTCCGGTTGTAGGAGATGCCTGTTGCAACGGAGGCACGCTCACGGTTGGAGCCGTTGGAGCCGTCGGGACTGATACAGGCGGTAGAGAATCTGGAATCGCCAAACTAGGATTAACTTCGGGCAGACGCAGCGGATTGGCAGGGGGCGCTTGGGAAACAATTTCCGAAGAATTTTGCGGCGCTTGGCTCACGACTTCGCGTGGCGGCGTTTGGGGCAGGTTTGGTTGAGCCGTTGGTACGGTGACGCTCGGCTGCCCGCTACTAGGAGCAAGCCCAGGGGGAAATTGATCGGCGGTTGGCGGAGTCGGAATCGCGGCTGGCGGAGCCTCATTGGGAGGCAGATTCACTGCGCTTGTTGGCGGCGCTAACACACCCGGATTACCCGTTGCCCCAGACGAGGTTTCATTGGGAGATAAGCCCGGTGGATACACGACCGGAGGAGGCGTAGAGGGAGCAGCTTTCGAGGGAGCAGTTTTCTCATCGCGCGGAGCGGTAATGCCAGAGAGCCGAGGAGCAGCAGCTGTGTTGGCAGTATTGGCAAGGAGGGGACGAAACACCCAGCGATCGCTCGATCGATTCTGTTCGCGCACCTGCTGCAATTGAGCCTGTTCTTTCGACAACACCACATCGGGAGCCAGCACTAACGTAATTCTGGCTGTGCTTTGAGACTGAGCCACCTGAATCTGTCTGACTGCGCCAGAATAGGATTCTTGCAGTTTGACCTTACCCACTTCAGTATTGGGCAATTCCAGAATGATGCGGGCAGGGTAAGCCGCGAACGTATAGCGAGGCTTAACGCCAGGTTTGACTGTTATTTCTAGCTGATTGGTGGCAGGATTGTATCGCCAGTTTTGCAGTGGGGCAGCCAAGGCAGGCGAAGCGGCGAGACACAAGGCAAAAGACAACAGATAGAATTTGCGCTGACTCACGAGTTTTTCCGTCCTTTCCTGGTTAACCATGACCCCAAGCTTCCTACTGACTTGGTTTCCCAGGATAGACGGAAGTGTGAAATTTGCAGCAAAAAGTTTTGCAAATCGAGAATAAAAAATGACTTATCAAGAGAGTATTTCAGGAGCTTTAGCCGTTACATTCGCTACTTAGCCACTCATCACAACGGCTTTGATTGCCTCAATCTGCTCTCGATAAGCGGCATCTGTTAAGACGGGCGTGGCATTTTCGAGGGAAATATTAGCGTTCAAATCAACCCATGATCGGCAGCCGCCATACTCGCTCTGATAGGAAATAGATTGCGGTTGAGCCAATTTGAACGATCGCAGTGCCAGCACATACAACGGCGACTTCGGTTTCCACTTCAACCGTTCTTCAACAAATTGCGCGTTCCAAACATGGTACGGATACAGAGCCTGCACGACAGTTGCTTCCGTCACCTGAAAAATATCCGTAATGTCGGCAAACGAACTAATCTGAATTTCGTCTGGATGCCAGCCTGACGGGACAGATTGCACCTTGGCATCATAGGGAGCTTTTAGTAAGTGAGGATTTTGATGCTCGTACGTGGGATAGAGCAAAACCCGCTCATGGTCTACCGAAAATTTTCCGCCCTGCTCTCGAATGCCGCCTTTTCTTAGCAGCAAAATCATCTCGCCCTGTTCGAGAGCGCGGACTGCAATCGCCCATTCTTTCAGCGCATGGCTCAGTTCCATCTCAGACTATCCTTTACGTTAGGCGAGAGAAAAACTCTACACACACCATAAACAAAGGAAACAGGATTCCAGCAAGTCCAATCCAGCCGCCAAACTGACCTAAAAAGCCATACAACCGCTTGTATTCTTTTCTGGCGGTTTCGTGAAAAGCGGCAAGGAAGCGCGAACTCGCTCCAATTAGAATCGCGCCGCCTACTCCCAACGGTACGCTGATGATAAACCATGCTTTCAGTTTATCGCCAGGATTAATCAGTCCGACGATCGGAAAGAACACGAAACTCACCAGTTCAACTACAAGCCAGAGACCGAGGGCAATGAAAAGATCTTTGCGCTGCAATTCATCGAAAGAGAAGTTGTTCATTGTCAGGAGGGTAGAGGCTGGGGACGAAGACTTTAGAATTTCTCAATCTCTAGGTCGAAAAAACTAGCTGTCTCTGGGGCTAGCATAGATAGGTTAACTTGACGCTCGGATTATGCTCTGTGGTTATTGGCACCAGAAGTGCAAACTCTGAAAGCGATGCTCCAGTGCCTCGTGGCTCGGTAAACTTCTAAGAAACTGTACCCAACTAGAACCTCATTGTTATGACGACCCACGATCTACTAATGCTTGTCTTGATGCTTATTCCCGGTATTTTACTCTCAGTTGCGGTGATGGTGACATTTGCGGCGGGCGGTTGACGCAGACATACCCGTAACCTGCAAAACGCGATGTGCAACTTTAAGACAGCCCTCATCCCCTTGAAGAGAAGGTTGGGGTGAGGGCTATTTGGGATTGTACATCGCGCAGGTTAACTAGAGCGAAGCACGCTGAGGCGGGCTAACTTGCCAAGCCAATTTCTTGCAGGCGGAGATGAAGGTAGTCTCCTGCGGTAATGGCAGGAAAGATTTGAGTGCCACCTGTTCTGTCAATGCAGCTTTGGAGCGGCGTCAGGTCAGTTTGAGGTTTGGGATGAACAAAAAACGGCATCGAGAAGCGACGATCGCGGACATTATCGGGATTTGTGACTCGGTGAGTTGTGCTTTTGAATAGTCCATTCGTGAGTTGTTGCAGCATGTCGCCACTATCGACAATAATTTGACCTTCTAGCGCTGGAATGGCTAACCATGTTCCATCGCGCTGCAATAGTTCTAAGCCACTTGCAGTTGCCTCACACAGAAGCGTAATCAGATTGATATCTTCGTGGGGAGCTGCCCGTAGACTTGAGACATCGGCGTTTTCAGGAATGGGTGGGTAGTGAATCACCCGCAAAATCGTATCGCTGCCATCTGCCATAGTTGAGAGGAGCGATCGCGGCTCTCCCAAATACAAGGCACAAGCTTCTAGCAGTGTGGCAGCGCAGGCATCAAGCTGGCTGTACAGTTGGCTCATCACGTCATGGAACTGAGACACTTCTTTCGGTCTCAGATTGGCGAGGGTTGATTCTCTACCGACATGCCAAAACTCTTTTAAGTCGGGGACGGGATGATCTTTTGCGTGTTCTCGTCCAAATCGGGTGAAGCCTCGTTGCCCGTTTAGCTTAGGATCTTCATATTGCAGTTTGACTGGTTCTGGTAATTCAAAAAAGGTTTGGGCAACCTGATAGGCCGTTCTAATTAGATCAGCGTTGATACCATGATCAACGATCGCAAAGAAACCAATGTCTTCTAATGCGTTGCCGATTGTGGAGACGAACGCTTGCTGATCGGAATGAGCATCAGAAAGGAAGTCCTTTAAGCTAACAACAGGAATGGATTGAGACATGACCTTTTCTCTGGCACTATCAGCAACGACATGGGCTGGCTTGATTGTAGTTTACGGATTGCTGGTTGCGATCGGGGGCGTCATTGGCTATGTCAAGGCTCGCAGTCAGGTGTCGTTGATATCGGGTTTGGGAAGCGGCGTGGCGCTCGCGATCGCGGCTTACACGACAACTCAAAATCCATCGACGGGCTTATCGTTAGCAGTTTTCATTGCTGCATTTTTGCTGATTGTGTTTGCCATTCGCTGGATTAAAACGAAAAAGATGATGCCTGCGGGGATGATGGCGATCTTGAGTTTGGTGGCTGTGATTTTATTTGCGACGGCGTTAGTTGTTTGAAGTCATTGAGTCTTGGGTTGACTGAGATTTTACACAAATCTCAGTTGGCAATGGTAGGAACGGATGTAACAAATAGGGCAGACCCTACTCAAGTCCAACCTGCTAGTCCCACAACATTTGGGAAGGCAGAACCAAGGGCGTTGATGAGTTTTTGATCTGCTGTAACGAATTGACAGTTCTCGCGCAAGCTCAAAGCTAGATAAAGGGAGTCATACACTGTTCGTCGGTAGGTTGCAGCGATTTGGTAAGCGTCATCTAGTAAAACGGCAGTTGAAGTCAGCACGAAGCGTAACCGTTGAAAATCTTGGATACTAGTTTGTGCATCTTGAGCATTTAAGCCCTGAGACGACTGTTTTTTCCAGACGATGTTGCCAAATTCGGCGTAGATGAAGTCGGGTGCAAGGAATACGATCGCGCCGTTTCGCGACTGCTCTAGAATGTTTAAAGCTTCAGGAGTGTTCGGTTCGGTAACGAACCATTTAATCGCAACGCTGCTATCAACGACGAGTTGGGTCATTAACGGTCTCGGTCTTCTCGAATGAGGTCTGTGCTGTCTAGCATCTCACCATATCTCTCAAATAATTGTTCACGCCGTTGATTGATCCGATCAATGGCTTCTCGATGCTGAATTAGAACGGTTTCTCTCTGAATGAGTTCTGCAATCAAATTTTCAATGCTGTCTAGTCCACGTGCTTTGGCAGTGGTTTCTAGATGCTGGTAAAGCTCGTCGGAAATGGTTAGCGATCGACTCATAAGGTCTGGGGAGGAATTGCAATAGTTTCGGTGTCAAGCGAGTAGCTCCATCATAATCGAGCGTCAACTTGAGATTTAGGTTTGTCGAGATTCTAATTCAAATCTCAAGCGTCAACTTGAGATTTGTTTAGCTTTTAACTCGCTTTGAGAAGGTCTGCGAGATATCAGTGGCGAATGTGGTTCTCGTCTTCGTGACTAGCGAGAATGCCTAACTCTTCTAGGCTTTCAAGGCTGTCGAGTATTGCTTGTTTTTGACGGGTGGCGTTTTTGAACTGGGCGGTGACTTGGGCAAATGGACACTCGCCACCGTGGGTGGGACGGCGATCGCGGATGGCGAAGAGGAGAAAGTTAATAAATTCTATTGATTAGAATGGCGGCTCTAGACAAGAATCGTTTTCGTCATAAGAACGAAAATTGCTAATAATTGGACGAAGATTTATGTCTGTGCTCTCACCAAACATACGTTTAATAAAATCACGGAAATCCCAGTTATTGTTAAGAGCTTCGATTGCACTGTAAAACATATCTTCATGAACTGGATGATTTCTTATACCTACTTTCGCCGCAACATCATAATCCAGATTCACAACTTTCCAGAATAGATCCCTAACAATACCAGTGGCACGCACAGCACAATTTGTACAGTGAATGTCCTCCATAGGTAACATCTGATATTCTGCCCAAGTCATCGAGCCGTAATCAATATGAAGACATCCGTCTGTTGTCTTAGTTGCAAGCCTTACAGCTTTGAACGCAATATTAAAGAGATGTGAACGCCACCCATGGTGAAGTCGGCTCAAGGGATCATCAGAATAGCTATTTGTATTTTTTGACTTTGACAAGCCTAAAATAATCTCTGAGATCTCTGGAATGTAACGCGTGTAAAATTCTGGCTCTTCCTCTTCTCGCTCGTTCTCCTTTGAATATATGCTACTTGCAATTGCATAAGGGTTTAACCCTACGATTACTAAAGAATTAGTAAAAGGTAAGGATTGAGATAATTCGGACCATAACTGAGAACAATACGCAAAACCGTGAATTCCTTGTTGCTCCATAAGTTGAGCAGCCATTGAAGCCACAGAGTCAAGCTGGTTGATTAACTGATCGTTTATTGGCTCATTTACTGGCGGATCCCAAACTCTTTCAGAATACTCCCATACAACTTTGCAAACATCGAGATTACATGGATGAAAAGCTGCCTGGGTGAAATTAACCATCTCTTCTAAAGATGGTATCCAGGGGCAAAGTTTGAGGGTTGATATATCACTTTCATCGGACAACTTTGGAACTAATGCGCAAATAGGACGTTTATCAAAGATAAGGGTCTGAATGAAAGCTTCCCTCACTATTCTTGTATTCATCGGTGAGATAAGAACATAAGTTATGTCTTCTCTACACATACCCGGAAAAAGATTCGTTAGGTGGTTCGAGTACGCTAGAAGTTCTGTGAATGCTTGTCTTTCAGTTTGAAAGCTTTTTTTTAGCTCTATTACTACTACGCTAGTTTCATGGGAAGATAAGGTTAGAAAGTCAGCTCTTATAGTTGAATTAGAGGCTTTCTCTAACGGAACTTCACATCCAAAAAGCTCTAATTCTGAAATAGAATCATATACTGCTTCTACTCTCTCTAGAGTCTGGTTGTGCAGTAGAAGTTCTGGTGTTAGATCTGAGAGGTCATCAGAAAATTGGTATACGTCAGGAAGTTCAAGAGGCTCAACGAGGGCTTCCCAGTCTGCACGATTTTCCCAAATGTAGTTCTGTATGTCTTTCTCAGAAAAATGCATTGTTTGATAAGACTCTAAAGTTACAAGATGATCATTTTTATCTAAGAGGTTTTACTTCGCCTCAGCGGCTATATTCATTCATTTCTCGCTCAACGGCTTCATCATTACCTGAAGCACTAAGCGCTCGACATACGATCGTGGCGTGTAGTGCCCTCCCAGCTTAGCTTCGATAATGAAGTGATCGACTTTGTAGAAATCGATGAATTTGCTCGTGACTGGGCCATTAAGCGAAAAGAATTTAACGTCTTTCTCAAAGCAGTACGGATCACCCAGAATACTCCCCTTCGCGTTAGGACGCTTGACCCCTAACGCATCGCAGAGATCCACAAAGAACGACTGGCTGTTGGCTCGCTCGTTGCCGCTTGAGCCTGTCCAGTTGTTAATAAAAGCTTCGATTCTGACGCGATCGCTGTCGTTCATTTTCCATCCCGTTCTGGTCAGCCTCTACCGTTGTACCCGAACTTACCTGTAATGTTCCTATCTTTTATTGTTCGGGAATTCTACGATCGTTCCCTTCACTCATTCCTTACATTTTTATTGAGCGCTTCTACCATGTCTTATCGCGACCCTAACGCAATCCTTTCCGATGCCGATCTGCAAGAAATCAAGCAAGCGATCGCCCTCATTCAACAAAAGCTTCCCTTCCTGATCACACTGAGCGCCGACGATCGCAAACGCCTCTATAAGCTTGGTGACAAACGCCTTGCCTTCGTGCAAAACAGCCTCACCGCCGCGCAAAGCAACCCCAACATTCTTCCTGCCAAGTTTTGACCTCCCTCGTTTTGCCAAGGAATATGACCTCGCAACCGACCTCACCGAACTGCTGATGCTGTTCACCCAACTGAGTGAGCAGGTAGACGATACTCTCATGGCAGTCGGCAGCGACGCGATGAGCAACAGCCTCACCGTCTACGACTATGTGAAGACCGCTTCTAAAAAGACTCCCGGATTAAAAGCGATCGCAGAGCAACTCGGCAGCTTGTTCAAAGCAATTCGCGGTAAGTCAGTTAAAGCAACGCCTGAAATGGCTTCAGCTTCTAACTAACGTTCCAATGTGTTGAGGTTCGGTGTTGATGCGGCTGCAACAGCGCTTGAACCTCAGACATTCGCGCTTAAATGTTCAACCTACGTCAACTCATCTCTGACCTACATCGTTGAACCTCAGACTTACGCCAGCCCACCTCTGATATTCACCGACGAACCTCAGACCTGCATCAGCCCACCTCTGATATTCACCGACGAACCTTAGACCTGCATCAGCCCACCTCAGACCTGCATCAACCCACCTCAGACATTCGCGCTTGAATGTTCAACCTACGTCAGCCCACCTCTGAGGTTCAACGCCGAACCTCAGATCTGCGTCAGCCCACCTCTGAGGTTCAACGCCGAACCTCAGACCTGCATCAGCTCACCTTAAACTTGCACCGTTGAACCTTTAACGTGTGTCATTAAAGCATTCTTTATCCACTGCGATCGTCTACTCAACCTTCAAGAACGTCATCGCTCCACCTCCAGACGTTCAATTCATCAGCAAAAGCTTTGGCACAACGTTGAGGAGATCAGCCAAAGGCTAGGTGAATTCTACAGGCTTACCCAGTATCACAAGATTTAGGCTCCTAGTGTCTTTCTCACTACCGAACCTGAGATCCTTTCGTGCTGGGATTGACCGTCATGTATCAGCTTATTCAATCGATACTCCACGATCGCGAAGAAACCCTCGCCCTGCGTCGGCTGATTGATGCCCTCTCCGCCTCAGGGGAATCAGCAGCCGAGGGATTAGAAAAGCGTTACTTTTTGCACAGCAAGATTCTCCGGACCTTTGAAGAAGATTGTCGGCAACAGAAAAAGCCTGCTCATTTCTATCATTCGTCATTTATTGGTCGACTAGTTCACACCACCCACGAACTGATTGTAGAAGACAACGAAGTTTGGCTCGTGCTGCGTCCTTGGATTGGCAGTCAAGAGATTTGGCGGCTTAGTCGGGAGTTAAGCGATCCTCCGACAAGGATGAGCGTCAGCGCCTTGCTCGATGTCCGCGATCGCTTGGTCGGGCGCTATCAGCCTAGCCTAGTCGAACTCGATCTGAGTTCCTTCTACGAGAGCGAACCCAGCATCAGCGACTCACGCAGCATTGGGCAGGGCGTTGCATTCCTCAATCGCTACTTGGCAAATCAGGTTTCCGACAATCCCCAGTATTGGTTGCAAACCATTTACAAGGTTCTGCTTTATCATGCTCACGATGACATTCCGCTCATGATCAACGAGCGGATTGGTTCAGCAGACGAACTGGTGAAAAAGATTAAAGAGGCGATTAAACTCCTGGGGACGCGATCGCGCCACGAAGCCTACGAACTCTCCCATCCCAAAATGCAAGAACTCGGCTTTGAGCCGGGATGGGGCAACAGCGCAGGGCGGGCACAAGAAACCCTGGAGCTACTCGACTATTTCATCTCCACACCAGAGCCAGCGATCTTAGAAGCCTTTGTCGCTCGATTTCCGTCCGTTTTTCGCGTGGCGCTGGTGTCGATTCACGGCTGGGTGGGTCAACAAAATGTGGTGCTGGGACGCCCCGAAACGATGGGGCAAGTCGTGTATGTGCTAGAACAAGCCCGCAGTTTAGAAAAAGCCTTGCACGAAGAGATCCGCTTAGCGGGGTTAGAGTTTTTGGGCATTCAGCCCCATGTCGTGATTCTGACGCGCCTGATTCCCAATTGCGAGGGCACGCAGTGTGCGATGCGCGTTGAGCCAGTCGATGGAACGCAGAACGCCTGGATTTTACGGGTTCCATTTCGAGAATTTAACCCCACCGTCACTGACAATTGGATTTCTAAATTCGAGATTTCACCCTACTTAGAACCCTTTGCGATCGACGCCGAACCAGAGCTTGTCAAACACTTGGGCGGGCGTCCCAACTTACTCATTGGCAACTACAGCGACGGCAATTTGGTCGCCTTCTTGCTGGCACGACGCCTCAAGGTGACGCACTGCAATATTGCTCACGTCTTAGAAAAACCCAAGTACCTCTTTAGTAATCTCTATTGGCACGAACTCGAGTCGCGATATCATTTTTCAGCTCAATTTACAGCAGATCTGATCGGCATGAATGCGGCAGATTTTATTGTCGCCTCGTCGTATCAAGAGATCGTTGGCACGCCCGATGCCTTGGGACAGTATGAATCGTACAAACACTTCACCATGCCGGGACTCTACCACGTGGTCGATGGCATTGATTTATTTAGCCCCAAATTCAACCGCATTCCGCCCGGAGTGGACGAAGCCACCTTCTTTCCATATTCAGACAAGCAACGGCGCTCCAACGAATGCACCATCCGAATTGCTGAGCTACTGTTTACGCAAGAAGACCCTCATATCTTAGGAAAACTCGACGATCCGACCAAGCGACCGCTCTTATCACTGGCTCCGATGAGCGTGAGCAAAAATTTGACCGGATTAGTCCAGTGTTTTGCAGAACATTTAGAATTACAAGAGCGCTGTAACTTGGTCTTGGTGACGAACAAACTTTATGTTGACGAAGCCGTTAGCGAAGAGGAGGCAGAGCAAATCGACAAACTTCACATGCTGATTAATCGATACAATCTTCACGGCAAGATTCGGTGGGTTGGCATCCGCATGAGTAGTCGTGACATGGGTGAAACCTACCGAGTGATTGCCGATCGCAATGGCATTTTCATTCACTTTGCGCTGTTTGAAGCCTTTGGGCGCACCATTCTCGAAGCGATGGTGTCTGGGTTACCGACCTTTGCCACCGAATTTGGAGGACCCTCGGAAATTATTCAAGATGATAAATACGGCTTCTTAATTAATCCAACCGACTTTAAAGCAACGACCTATAAGATCAGAGGTTTTCTCGATCGCTGTGATGAAGATCCTGATTATTGGCGCATGATTAGCGATCGCGCCGTTCAGCGCATTCACGACGACTACAATTGGCAGTTACACAGCAAGCAGCTTTTACTATCAACCAAGCTCTACAGCTTCTGGAATTATCTGCGTCGCAACAACCGCGACTCCCTCCTCCGCTATTTAGAACTGATCTTCCATCTCATTTTCAAACCCAGAGCCACCACTATTTTAGAAAACCACCTCTCTAGAGAGCGATAAGCACCAATCTATCGATCCCCTCCCCATTCTCATCCCTCATCCCTCAGTCCTTTTCACCCGGAGTCTCTTGCCCATGAATATGACCGAACGCCCTCAATCCCTGATTTACAGCGACTGGACGGTGATCGAGCCGAAGTTTGAGCCAGCCCTCCTTCAGACTAGAGAGACTGTATTCACAATTGGAAACGGCTATTTGGGCACACGCGGCAGCTTCGAGGAAGGCTACCCGCAAGCGACACCTGCCACCTTGATTCATGGAGTCTATGATCACGTTCCAGTGGTTTACACCGAATTGGTCAATTGCCCCGATTGGTTACCGTTGGTGATTGCGATCGAGGGCGATCGCTTTCGGCTCGATCAAGGCGAGATTTTGAGCTACCAGCGCAGCTTGAATTTGCAGCATGGCATTTTGAACCGTTCGGTGCGCTGGCGCAGTCCCACTGGAAAAACGATCGATTTACACTTTGAGCGGTTTGCTAGTCTAGCCGATCAGCATGTGCTGGCGTTGCGCTGTCAGATTACACCCGTCGATTTTGAGGGCGAGATTGAAGTCCAAGCGAGTATTAGCGGCTATCCCGAAAATCAAGGGTTCAATCACTGGGAATCGATTGGTCAGGGCACAAACAAACATGGCGTGTGGCTACGGGTGCGAACGCGCACCTCGCGGATTGAACTGGCAATGGCATCGGGCATGACGATGTCGGGAGCGGAGACATCGCCGCAAACAGCAAATGTTCCAGGATATCCAACGCTACTGACTACATTCACAGCATCAGCAGGACAAACAGTAACAATTGAGAACTTGATCACGGTTTATACGTCTCGCGAGGCAGAAGCACCAACACAAGCGGCGCAGACCAAGTTAGCAGAATTACCCAGCTATGACGACCTGCGATCGCAGCACCAAGACGCTTGGGACGGAACCTGGAGAAACAGCGATATCGTGATTGAAGGCGATGTCAAGTCACAGCTTGCGGTGCGCTACAATCTGTTCCAACTCCTGATTGCTGCGCCCAAACACGATGAGCACGTCAGCATTCCCGCAAAAACGCTGTCTGGATTTGGCTATCGCGGTCACGTCTTTTGGGACACCGAAATTTTCATTCTGCCGTTCTTCACCTATACGCAGCCCGCTCTCGCCCGAAACCTGCTCACCTACCGCTATCACACAATCGAAGGCGCACGACGGAAAGCAGCTCACTACGGGTTTAAGGGCGCAATGTATTCGTGGGAAAGCGCTGATACGGGCGATGAAGTGACGCCGCGTTGGGCGTTGCCTAATGATCCTTACGCCGACGATATTCGGATTTGGTGTCGCGATCGCGAGATACACATTAGCGCTGACATTGCCTATGCGTCTTGGAATTATTGGCAAGCCACAGGCGACGATGATTGGATGCGCGATTACGGAGCCGAGATTATTCTAGATACGGCTGTGTTTTGGATGAGCCGCGTGGAGTGGAGCAACCGCGACGAACGCTACGAGATCCGTGAAGTGATCGGCGCAGATGAATACCATGAACACGTTAACAATAGTGTGTTTACCAATCGCTTAGCTCAATGGCATTTAGAGAAAGCGGCCTATGTTTATGATTGGCTACAGCAATGCCATCCACAACGATTAAGCGAACTGAATCAGAAATTAAAAATTACACCAGAGCGGCGATCGCGGTGGCAAGATATCGCCACAAACCTCTGGATTCTTCAAAGCCCATCTGGCTTGATCGAACAGTTTGAGGGATTCTTCGACCTTAAAGACATCAATTTAGACGAATACGAACCCCGAACAAAATCAATTCAAGCGCTCATCGGCATCGAAGAAGGCAATCAGCGACAGGTGCTCAAACAGCCGGATGTGCTGATGTTGCTTTATCTCATGCGCCAATCGCAAGAGCCTCCCTACAGCCTAGAAACGGTCGAGAAAAACTGGAACTACTATGCTCCCCGCACCGATATTACCTATGGTTCTTCCCTCGGTCCAGCCATTCATTCGATTCTCGCGTCTGATTTAGGCAAATCTATTGAGGCATACGATCGCTTTATGCAAGCGGCCTTAGTCGATCTCGAAGATACCCGTGGCAATGCCGCAGATGGCATTCATGGAGCATCAGCAGGCGGCATTTGGCAGGTTGTGGTCTTTGGATTTGGAGGCATTCAATTGGGAGATCAAAGCCCGATCGCTCATTGTCATCTTCCCCCCGGTTGGACTCGCCTCAAGTTTCGTCTATACTGGCGCGGCAAATGGCACGACTTCGACCTCCGGCCCGAGCCTACACTAGAATCTATCCCCTCCCCATCAGACGCTATGACGACACCCAAACTTCCCCATCCCACGCCCAGTCTCCCCGTTCGCGGCGTCATCTTTGACCTCGATGGCGTCCTCACCGACACCGCAGAATACCACTATCGTTCTTGGCAGCGCCTCGCCGATGAGGAAGGCATTCCGTTTAATCGAGACGCGAATGAAGCTCTGCGCGGTGTGTCCCGGCGAGAATCGCTGATGCTGATTGTGGGCGATCGCCCCTATTCTGAAGCGCAATTGCAGGAGATGATGGATCGCAAGAATCGTTACTACGTCGAATCGATCGAACACGTTTCCACGGATGACTTATTACCGGGAGCGTTAACGCTATTAGAAGAACTACGGCAAGCGGGCATCAAAACCGCGATCGGGTCTGCCAGTAAGAATGCGCGACCTGTGGTGGAGAAATTGGGCATCGCCGATCGCGTCGATGCGATCGCAGATGGCTACAGCGTTGAGCGTCCTAAACCTGCCCCCGATCTCTTCTTGTTCGCCGCAAACGCCATTGAGATTGAGCCAGCCCAATGCCTTGTGGTTGAGGATGCGGCAGCAGGAGTTGAAGCTGCTTTAGCCGCAGGCATGTGGGCATTGGGTTTAGGTCCAGTCGAACGAGTCGGAGCGGCACAACTCGTCTTGCCTAGTCTCGCCGGAGTTCATTGGAGTGACTTGCAAGAAAAGTTGCAGCAAGCCTCTACAAAAGAATTCGCCAATTCATAGTTATCCTCTACGCTATGAAGATTGTTTAGCTGGATCAGGCGATTGCTCAGCCTCTAGATGAGCAATCCATCGACTGGCGATCGGCATTCTCCATCCGGTGCCAAAGGCGCGATCGCACACTTTCAATCCGGGAGGAGACTGTTTGCGCTTGAATTCGGCAATTTTGACGAGTTTCGCGACTCGCTCGACGGTCGCAGCATCGTGCCCGGCTTGAACAATCTGCGCGATCGTACAGCGCTGATGAATCAAGCGATCCAAAATATCGTCTAGCACTTCATAGGCTGGCAAGGAATCTTGGTCTTTTTGTCCGGGTCGCAGTTCGGCGCTGGGCGGTTTGCTCAGAACGTTGGGTGGAATCGGAGGATTGTCTTGACGGTTGAGCCATTCGCAGATGGCGTAGACTTTCGTTTTGGGAACGTCTGCGATCGCGGCAAGTCCGCCGTTCATGTCACCGTACAGGGTGCAGTAGCCCACCGCCACTTCTGATTTGTTTCCCGTCGAAACGAGGAGATGACCAAATTTATTCGAGACTGCCATCAGAAGCGTGCCGCGAATCCGGGACTGAAGATTTTCTTCAGCGAGCCCAAAGGACGTTCCGGCAAATAGCTCGTCTAATGTGTCGTCATAGCATTCCATCAACGTTCCGATTGGCAGCGTCTTGGTTTGAATGCCAAGATTTTGTGCCAAGGCGATCGCATCATCGATTGAATGATCGGAACTGTAGGGCGACGGCATAAGAATGCCTAACACATTTTCTGCTCCGACCGCTGAAGCGGCGATCGCGGCAATCAGCGAGGAGTCAATTCCGCCACTCAAGCCCAATACGATTTTAGAGAAGCCGCATTTGTAAGCATAATCGCGCACGCCAAGCACCAAGGCTGAGTAGAGTTCTGCGGCTTCAGTCTCCACATCGGGCACGATGGAACTGGGTAAAAAATCTTGAGACTCAAGACTATATTCGACCACGAGCCAATCTTCTTCAAAGCCACGGGCACGAGCCACAAGAGTTCCGCTGCGATCGCAGACAATGCTGCGTCCATCAAAAATCAAATCATCGTTGCCACCGGCTTGATTAACATACATCATCGGTTGATCAAACCGTGTTGCGCCATGTTGCAGCAACCGTTCTCTTAAGTGTTGTTTCCCGACTGTAAATGGCGAAGCAGAAAGATTCACTGTAAAGTTAACGCCAGCATTGGCAAGATCTGCAAGCGGGTTTAGATCATACGTGCGTTTTCCCCAAAATTCTTCATCGTTCCAAAGGTCTTCGCAGATGGTAACGCCAATGTGAACGGATGCAGAGTTTAGGTCAAGAATAAAATGATTCGCTTGATTGCCAGCTTCAAAATAACGCTCCTCATCAAACACATCATAGGTTGGCAGTAAGCGCTTGTGAAAGTGGCGAATCTGACCGTTCTCCAGTAAAGCGACGCTATTGAATAGTGGTTTTTCACCCGCTTGTCGCGATCGCGCATTCACCTCCACTGTTCCGACTAATACGGCCAATCCGTCAGGAATCGATCGCGCTAATTCCAACAGTTTGGTCGCCATTGCGCTCACAAAACTCGGATCGAGCAATAGGTCGCGGGGTGGATAACCACAGAGCGACAATTCGGGTGTGAGCAAAAGCCGGACTCCCTCTTGAGCCGCTCGACTGGCGGCAGCGAGAATTTTTTGAGCATTGCCGTCGAGATCTCCGATCGTAGGATTGAGTTGTGCGATCGCAATTTTCATCATGATCCTTGGTTTAATTCCTGCAAAATAGCGGTGATTCGTGCTTTAAGTTCTGGTACATCTTGCTTAATTACGCGCCAAACTTCATCTAAATCAACGCGGACATAATCATGAATCAAAACATCTCGAAGCCCTGCGATTCGTTTCCACGGCACGTCAGGATAAGACTGACGCAGGACAGGCGACATTTGCTTTGTTGCTTCTCCAATGATTTCAAAATTCCGGATGACTGCATCTTGAATCATTTCAGTCTGCATGAAGGCATCACGTCCGCTTGAAGTGTAAGACTCAATGCGAGTCATACAGTTTAGAATGTCATCTAAATAAAGACGATCTTCTCTCATAGAGCAATTGCCTCTTCTAGGACGCGATCGCGAATCAATCGGTGCAAGTTTTGAATTTTCGCCACATCCACTTTGCGTCCTAGTAGATCCTGAAGATCCTGAATTAAAGCAATGCGGTCTAATAGGCTTCTGCTTTCTTCAATCTCGACTAGAAAATCGACATCGCTATCGGCTCGTGCTTCGCCGCGTGCCACAGACCCGAAGACCCGCACGTTGTAGGCTCCGTGTTGGGCTGCGATCGCTAAGATTTCCTCTCGTTTGTCGGCTAATAATTCGTCGATTCCCATATTGATTTCTCCGAAGAGAGACACGATGTGTTGTGTTCCTATACGTTTATATAAATACCAACGGCTTGTCTTTAAATGGCGCAAATGCGTCCGCGTCGAATCGGTACAAACTAGCTGGACGACCTGCACCCCGCGATACTTTGACTTTCGTATCGGCTAAAAATCCTAATTTTAGAAGGCGCGATCGAAAGTTAGAATAATCGGAAAAATGCTCGCCTAGAACCGTGGCGTAAAGTTGATACAAATCACTCAACGTAAAGACTTCGGGCAACACGTCAAACGCAACTGGACTATACTCCAGTTTGTTTTTCAAGCGACCATGCCCATATTCCAAAATCTTGTTGTGATCAAACGCTAACTGGGGCAACTGATCTAACGGATACCAAGCAATTCCGCTCACACCATCGGCAATCAGTTCAGCTTCGGCAAATCGTACCAACGCAAAATAGCTGACCGAGAGATAGCGCACCCCATAACTATCTTCTGCCTCTCGCGGATCGCGATCGGGACCGCCAAATGTGTAAAGTTGCTCTAAATACAGATTGCGGACTCGGATCTTCTCTGACAAAATTCGATATGCGGCATCTTCTAGCGATTCGCCTTGGCGCACTAAGGTTCCGGGCAAGCTCCACTGGCCCAAAAATGGTTCCTCGTGGCGCATCACCAGCAGCACGAGGAGCCGATTTTGAGCCGTATCGACCGAAAAGATCGCGTTATCGACGCCGACTCTAAAATCTGCAAGACTCTCTCCTGGCAGTGAACTGGTTAATGAACTGGCTGTTTTTTTAAACGTGCGTCGCATCCGTAAAGTTGCTCCCGATCGATATACTCTTGAACTCGGTGGGTGACTCCCGTTAAATCTTCGTGCTGACGGTACGCTGTCGAGGAAACATCTGGAACGGCAATCGGCGCGATCGCAACCGTTGCCCCTAATTGTCGCAATCGTGCGATCTCACCTGAATTGAGGGAATAGCCCGATCGCGGCACAATCAACACCTTGACTTTCCGCAACAGTTCTTCGGCTCGAAACCAGCTTGAAAGCTGCCGCGCCACATCAACCCCCACCACCAGCGTAAAGTCTGCTCCCTGCCAGCGCTGCTGCGCCCGTTCAACCGTAATTAAGGTACGAGGATGGCTTAATTCTGGATAAACCCAGACATTTTGCCGAGGACGGTGCAAATCTTGAATCAACAGTCGCAGCATTTGAGTCCGATGCTGAAGCGGCGTCTGATGAGCCTTGAACGGGTTATCGGCTGCCCACACTGCAATTTCGTCAAACTGCTCCGAGAGCGATCGCAAAATCGTCAAATGTCCAATCGTTGGTGGATCAGCACTGGTTCCAAACAGGGCAATGTTGAGCATGGGTTTGAACGACGCGTGAAGGATTGTGAATCAGTACTTTGACAGTAGCGCATCTGGCAGGCAAACTCTTTCGGGGGCGAATGTCTACTGCGGTTTCTACGGAGTTGCGCTTGGCACAAATCGCTGGTGAGTGTGTTGGATTAGGTCAGCCAGGCTAGAGGAAAGCTCAACCGGAATTGAGGTAGGCTCATCAAGTTGACGAACCCAAGACGGCAGACTATGGATAGACTTGGCGGTGCGCTCTGCGATCGCGCTTAAGGATTCCGGTTCTTGCACACGATGTCCCTGCTTAAACACAAGCTGTAGAAGTGGAGTGGCTGACAGGGAATCTGAAATCAGCCCCAAGCAATCTTGCGTCACAACCCCCTGTTCCATCTGACGAAACACCTGCTTGCGTCCGGGATACGTAATTTTTCCAGGAGACTCTTTCATCACCGGAATCCCATCGATTTCCACTAACTTATAGACCCCATTTACCGGAGAGCCTGTCACTAACTGAGTTCCTAACCCATATCCATCAATAGGAGCACCTGCCGCTTTTAGCTGAGCGATCTTATACTCATCCAAGTCACCACTCGCAAAAATTGGGACTCCTGGCAACACGTCACGGACTTGCTGAGACAGAGAAAGCAATTCACCCGAGTCAATCCGAACCCCAGCCAAAGATTGATTGCCATCTCTTAAGTAAGTCGACAACTCACGAGCCGCCGCGATCGTATCGTAAGTATCAATCAACAGCGGTGCACCCGGAAAGTGGCGATGAAATGCAGTAAACGCCTGTGCTTCTGTTCCTTGAGTCGCGCTTAATGCCATGACGAGCGCGTGGGCCATGGTTCCAGTTGGCTGTCGTCCTAATTTCTGTGCAGCCAAAACATTAGAGGTCGCATCTAGCCCTGCCGCTAATGCAGCTCGTGCCGCCCAAACGGAGGCTTGAGGACTAAAGGCGCGGCGAGTTCCAAACTCTAGCAAAGTGGACTCGGCACCCGCTGCATCTCGCATCCGAGCTGCACGGGTGGCAACTAGCGTTTGATAGTTTACCGTGTTCAGCAGGTAGGTTTCCACGAGTTGGGCTTGCCACAATGGAGCCTCAATTCTTAGCAGTGGCTCATTCGGAAAGACTGCTGTTCCTTCTGGCATGGCCCATACATCGCCTGTAAAGCGTCCATCTTGCAGCAGCGTCCAAAATTCGGCGGGGGCATGGTCAAACAGTCCGCTAGTTTGAAGAAACTCGATTTGCGCGGCGCTAAAGTGCAGCTTTTTCAAATAATCCAACGCTTGAGCGAGCCCCATGGCGATCAAATAGCCAAATCCCTTAGGCAAGCGCCGTACCGTCAGTTCAAAACTTGCTCTGCGCTGATCCAAGCCCTCACCAACATAGCAAGCCCCCATTGTAAGTTGGTATAAATCGGTCAGCAGGCTGTAATCTTCTGGTTTTATGGTTAATTCTAGGTCTTCCACCCGTTTCTCCTAAATATCAAGGGTTTTATCAACGGAGTCTTGAGGGGCTGGGGAGACTCGCCTTTGTCACCTTACTTCTAAATTATAGTTATTTTAACCAAAAGTCAAGATATGAACTATTATGGTTTGCTCAATCTGGGAGTGCAAAAGAGGCGTAAGAAGGGCTACATCTCCTTAGAGAAGCGATTGGGCGCAAAATACAGTTATAGTGTTTTTTAATAAAATATTCTTGAGAAAGCAGGCGTCTATCGCTTTCACAAGGCTCTAAAATGGCAGCGAGCGACTTTATTATCCCTATTTGAAGAACTTTGCTGAAGAACTTTGCCCATTCATCAGCGCCATATCGAGCAACTGCGCTAGTAGCAACGGGCAATATCGACACTCACTTTCTGCATTGTTTTCTAAAGCAAAGCAAATAGAAACTTCAAACGTTGAAGAAATATGAAAAGTTAGGAGATTAACCTAAACAATTAATGCGATCGCTCGCAGATCAACAGACCACTCTGCATAATTGAAGTATTCAGATAGCCGCGCTACATCAAATCTGAAAATCGCTTCAGTTTAAACTCAAATTCAGAGGTTACCCCTATGAGCGTTCCTAAAGTCATTGATGATGTAATTGTTTACTTTTCAGGTGCAGTCAGTCGGATCTTCGCCCTCAATGACGATCATTACCCAAACACGGGTGTACAGCCCTATAGCGGCGATCCTTACGACAAAAAGCATTCTTCGGACTAGCCAAAAAACGAGCCACAAATAATTCTTTTGGTCTACTAAATCAATCTCCTAACTTGTGCTAAAAGTTGGCAGAAGACGCAAATTCTTCCGCCAATTTTTGTTGTCAGAGTGCTGATATGAATCCTACGACTTATCTTACAGAGAAAGAACTCAACCATGCTTACCATTTGTTAGAACACTACCCAGAAGCACAAGCCGGAATTAAAGTTCTAAAGAGGCATCGCGGAACCCAAAAACGAGCGTTGAAGAATTAGCAGGAGGAGAAGTGCAAAGTCTTGTACTCGCCACTCCAAAGTCGATATGGGAGATTTTATTAGAGCAACTATATTTAAGAGCAACTATATTCAGATGTCTGTGGTAGCAATTCTTCGGATCTTTGCCAGACGAATCGGAATAGTTTACGCAAAATTCTGAACGAATCGCAGTTGCATCCTGAAGGCGCTGCCTTGCTGAGCGGAGCAGTCGTTTACCTTGTACAGCTCTCTGGACTGGCGGTTAGTCCTGCCGTCGCTACAATTCTCGTACTCTACGTTCTTCACCTCGGCATCAATGTTTTCTGCGAGTACACGGCTCAGTTTCGCACATCCTAAACCCCATTCAATCCACCTTAAAAATTACAAGACTTAGAAATTACAAGACTTAGAAATTACAGAACAAAGTAAGCATGGTATAAGGACTAGAGATTCTGCTGTTTCTCCGCTTGCACAAGGTCTAGGATGACTGAACTTGATTTTGTACTGTTAACCGTTTACTTCTTGTGCGTTAGCTATGTGCTTTATCAAATCGTTAACTCATTTAACGATGAATTTACCATCCGCCTCGAACAGGACGACCTAAACCAATACCTTGAAGCCCATCATTTAAAAGACATCGTTGGTGTTAACTTTAGGTTTGACAATCGCTACGAGTTCGACAAACTAAAGCAACTCGCCATCCGAATTCAGAACAAGTCAGAGAACTATCTAATTTATGTCGATTGGGATCACTGCGTCCTTACAGATTTAGACGGGCGATCGCGCCGCGTTGCTCGCTTTTCACCAGGCGGCACGTTAGATGCATTTCAAAATCAAGTCTTCAGCATCATTGCTCCGAAGCAAACATTGCAAGAACTCATCTCTGGCGAAGACCAACTAGTGCGTAAGGGCGAAAGTGGATTTCTAGAAGTCGCGAAGACGGTCATTGACCTTAGCAAACCCGACCCTAAACGAGCGAGCGAAGCCAAACGAAAGCGCTACCGTGACTTCGTGGCAAGTCAGATTAAACTGGAATTTGAATTACACCTTGCCCTCCGAGTGGTAGGAGCAAACACCGCTCCGACGGGCGATCGCGCCCGCATCGTCTGCAAATTCACAATGATTAAACTCGATTGGACGGCGGGACTTCCCTGGAATCCCAAACGAAAACCGTTCTAATTAACACCTCCAAATCTTCGCTGTCTCCGACTACACTGAGCTATGGAGAAGAGGGAGCGAGGCGATTGCGAGCAAGCCACTTGCTTGAGGAAAGTCCGGGCTTCCGAAAGACCGAACCTGCTGGATAACGTCCAGTGCGAGCGATCGTGAGGAAAGTGCCACAGAAACATACCGCCGATAGGGAAGGAGGAAAAGGTTTTCCTATTTCCTCCTTCCCTATCGGTAAGGGTGCAAAGGTGCGGTAAGAGCGCACCAGCAGTATCGAGAGGTACTGGCTCGGTAAACCCCGGTTGGATGCAAGGCAGATGGGGCAACGGTTGGTCTTTTTCCTGTCCCGCGTTGCTGGTGAAATATCCAGCAAAGAGCCGCTTGAGGCATCTGGTAACAGGTGTCCCAGATAGATAATCGCCCTCTAGGAGCATTGCTCTCAAGAGAACAGAACCCGGCTTATGTCTCCCTCTTCTCCACCCCTTCACTCAACGATCGAGAAACTCACGCTAGCAAATCGGTTTCTCAACATTCTTTAAACTGAACCCCACAATATGTAGATTCGGCAAAGTCCTCTTCATGAACGAAAGTGACATTTTCAACCTGAATTACTATAAAGGTTCACAAAAGAAAGGTTCAAATAAAGCGCCCAAGCGTTCCATTAATCTTAAATTAATGGTTCTTAAACCGACTCCGGTTGAGGCGACTGCTCCGAAACAACTTGTGTTCCTACAGCAGTGTAGGATAGGTCTGTGAACAGCCAACTTCCCGTGCTCAATAGCTCAGAATATCTAGAGGTTTCTTCGTCGACTGGTCCGCTATTAGCGATCAGTGAGCAAAAAAAGAGCGGACTCATTCTCTGCAAAGATTATCATGCTGAATTTGCAGGTCCTGGAGCCGCTATTAACTGCTCGGTTGAGCCTGCTTATCGGGCTGTCATTGCGATCGGGTCACCAACCCTAGCTCCGATGTTTACTGTAGAAGATCGCCGCAGAGCCTATGGTCGGCGCATTCAGTGGGGACGCTGGCTGCAAAGAATTGTAGAAAATCCGGAGCCTACAATCAGAGCCGAGAAGCTGCTAGCGGGCTTTGAAGAGTTTTTTGGGCGGCAAGTTGTCGTGAGTTTACCAGGTGAAGTCTTGGCATTATTAGCAGGTGTCTTTCCAGGAACCATTGAAATGGTGCGATCGCAGCACTGGCGCACAAACCGCTTCGATGCCGCAGTCTATTTATCCTGCTCAGATCAACTCAAAGTAACGACCATTTCTCTGGAAGCTGGGCAGCGAGAAGTCACTTCTGTTCCGCTCCTTACTACAGCAACAGTCAGCGAAATTGAGCAAACTTACGCCGTACTTCGGTCTGCCTAGTCGTCCTCAATTGTGGTGAATCGTTAGGTCAACTAAATCGTTAGGTCAAGCACTAGACTATACGCAGTAGGCTAATCCCTTTAGGATGAGAAGAGTCCTCCCCTAATCTGATCCAAACGATCCCATGACCCTTGCATATCCTCGTCGTCAGCAGGAACTTGAGGCGCTAGTGCAGAGACTAGGCTTATCTCAACATTCGTCGCTCCGATGGGACTTGTTAGATTTGTCGCTGACTCACGCGACCTTCTCAGCCGACAAAAACTATGAACAGTTAGAGTTTGTCGGCGATGCAGTCGTTAAGCTTGCCGCCGCAGAGTTTTTGCTAGAAGTTTATCCTGAGCTAAAGGTAGGAGAATTTACAGCGTTGAGATCGGTGCTAGTAAGCGATCATATTCTCTCTCAAATTGCAGACCAGTATGGCTTTGATCGATATCTTCTGGTCGCATCAAGCGCTAAGTTCGACCAAGCAGGGCGAGAATCACGCTTAGCAGATTCGTTGGAAGCCGTGTTAGCCGCGCTCTATCTCAGCACTCATAATTTATCGCTGATCCGCTCGTGGTTGGATGAACACTTTAAGCGGTTAGCGAAAGAGATCCTAGCAGACCCCGCTCGGCAAAATTACAAAGCTGCCTTACAAAACTGGACACAAGCCCACCAAAAGATATTGCCTGAGTATCGCACCATCGAAACTGGGCACACTCACAATGATCCCCACCGCTTCGTGTCGGAAGTGTTAGTTGGGGGGCGGTCTATGGGTCAGGGCAGCGGGCGCTCGCGTAAAGCTGCCGAACAAGCCGCCGCCCAAGTTGCATTTTTAGCGCTGAGTGGTCAGTTGTAGAGGAACGTAGAGGAACAAGGGAAGCTCGATGAAGAAGCCTACTAGAATCGCGGTTTTCGGAGTTGGGCGATGGGGCACTCACCTGCTGCGGAATTTTTTGGAACATGCAGAGGCAGAGGTTGTGGCGGTTGTTGATCCATGTGCTGAGCAGCTTGCGATCGCAGCCCAACGGTTCGAGCTTGATGACCGAGTGTTTGTCACCACACAATGGCAGGATGCTCTAGAGTTAAGCGGCTTAGAAGCAGTCGCGATCGCCACGCCTGCCAAGACCCACTATGCTTTGATTACAGCCGCCCTTAAGCAAGGACTGCACGTTCTAGCAGAGAAACCGCTTACCTTAAGCACCGCAGAATCGGTTCAACTTTGCCGTCTCGCGGCTGAGCAGCACCGTCAACTTGTCGTGGATCATACTTACCTATTTCACCCCGCCGTTTTACAGGGGAGGGGGTTAGTAGAGTCGCTAGGAGACTTGCGCTATGCCTATGCTGCTCGAACTCATCTCAGTCCAGTTCGTCAAGATGTTGATGCGCTTTGGGATTTAGCGATTCATGATATTGCAATTTTAAATTATTGGTTAACCCAAACGCCTTGTGAAGTGCAGGCAAGAGGTCAGGTTTGGCTCCAGCCTAACGCGCTGCCCTGTGAATCATCTAATTTGTTTCCTAACGGTCTTGCTGATACGGTTTGGGCGACGTTAATTTACCCGAGTGGATTTCAGGCAACGCTTCATCTCAGTTGGCTCAATTCAGATAAGCAACGCCGGATGTGCCTGGTTGGTGAGCAGGGAAGTTTAATTTTTGATGAACTAGCAGCAGAACCGTTGATGATTCAGTGGGGACAGTTTGAGCGCCAAGGAAATCGGTTTAGGCCCGTTCATCAACGCCAAGAAGCCATCAAACTGTCTTCTGGAGAGCCTCTAAATCAGGTTTGTGAGCATTTTCTAGCCTGCGTGCGTTGCAATCAACCGTCTGATATCTCTCCCGGTTGGCTTGGGGCGGAACTCGTGCAAATCCTGGTAGCCCTATCAGAGTCGATGCAGCAGGGAGGACGAGTGATGGGCTTAGCCAAGCTCTAAATTGCGTGGGTTGCCTTTCAGCTATTTGGTACACTAACCGGATGTTTCACCTCAGAGTGAGCCTCCTCGATCGCAGGTAAGTCCGGCTTGCTTAGCTCAATTAAGGGCAACCAAATCCGAAAGATGCTGCCATTATTGGGGAAGGAATTGAAGGACAAGGTTCCTCCGTGTAGCTCTGCCAATCGCTTCGTGAGGGCAAGTCCAAGTCCGGTTCCTTCATGCTTGCGAGTCAGGGAAGAATCAATTTGCTGGAAGGGACGGAACAGCAGATGCCACCGTTCTTCAGGAATACCGATGCCTGAATCTGAGATTTCTAGACACAGGTAGGGCGTTTCAGGATTGATTGGGCTGCGATCGGGGCGCGGATCGAGTTGTAGCTGGCGTCCATAGCCCAACCATGCACCGAGTTTGACTTGGCCCCCTTCAGGGGTAAATTTCACAGCGTTGGAGAGCAAATTGATCACCATTTGCCGCACTCGCCGCTCATCCATCAAGACGCGCTCAATCTGGTCATCAAGGTTGATCGTCAACTTCAAACGCTTCATTTCTGCGCCTGGCTGAACCATTTTGAGACATTGATGGCAGAGGTTTTGAATCGAAACCGATTGTAGATTCAGTTCCACTTTTCCGGCTTCGACTTTGGCAATATCTAATAAATCATTGATGATTTTGAGCAAGTGGAGGGCGGCATCGTCCGCTTGCTGAAGAAACTCCAATTCTTCGTTTCGATCGTCGCAGCACCCGTCTCTGACCAAGCGAACGCAGCCAATAATCGCGTTTAGCGGCGTCCGCAATTCGTGAGATGTGGTGGCTAAAAACTCGCTCTTCATCTGATTGGCTTCCTGCGCCTCTTGCCAAGCTGCTTCAAGTTCTTTAGCGCGATCCTCCAGCCGATCAACCATATTGTCGAGAGCTTCTGCCAAGAGGTTCAGTTCTCGAACTTTGAAATCTTTGGGGGCGCGATCGCCAGCATACCGATGCCGAATTTGCATCGCATAATCGCTCAACTGCTCGATCGGACGTGCTAGGTCTCGCGTGAGATACAGGGTCGAGAGCAGAATTGCCGTCAGCAATCCCAGAGTCAGAATAATTAGGACTTGCTTAATCTCTTCTAGGCTATAGAGAGCCGTATCCAGCGAGATGGTTGCCAACACCGCCCAGTTCCGGGTTTCCGTGGCACTTAGGGCAATGGGGACAGCGCTGTAGCCTGCGAGCCATTCAGCCCCTCGTTCTTCAAATGCAAAGAGGGAGAGAGCATCTTGTTTTCCAGCGATCGCATTTGCGACTAAACTCTTTAACCGCTCTGCATCGACTTCCTGGTTGACGTTGCGCCCCACCTGCTCTGCGATCGGATGGGCCAAGATTTCGCCGTCTTGGTCAATCACCACCGTATAGCCAGTAATGCTGTTCGATTCGGGTTCGGGCTGCGGATAGAGTGCCGTCTTAGCGCTCAGGGCATAGCGGATATTGGAGCCGATCTGCACAGGGGCACTGAAAACCAAATTAAGCTGGTTGTTTAAAGGCGCTTGAGTTCTTGGAGGTCGAACCAGAGAGATTCGCACGGCGTTGGGCTTAGCAAATTCTCGTCCACCTATCGACGACCAATTGCTGCCTGATACGGGAATGATTGCAGTTTTGCCGCAGGTACTCGCTTTGATTTTTTGAGTCTGTAAATCAGTCAACTGAACGCAGCTCAACGCAACAGGTGAGGCTTGCTGAAACTGGTCTAGAAATTCGTACGCTTGGGATGGAGACCCCGACCGGAGGGCAGCCGAGCTGGTTGCGGTAGCCAAGTTCGATCGCAAGGCGTTGATGGTTCCCTGTAAACTATCGGCTTTTCGCACCGCACTCGCAGTCAGATTCTGTCGCGCGGTTTCTAAAAATCCCGATCGCGCTTTTTTGTATGCCACAACTTCTCCGGTCAACAACACCGGGATGCTGAGGAGTAACAGACGTCTCAGCAAAACTCGACGGAATGAGGACTGACGGGGCTTCGTCATAACCACTCTACTCAATACTCAAAACACTCAAGGCTTGGAACCACGGAACAGTAGATGCGAACCAAGATACAAACCACAAGCGGGCGGCTGAATAAGGGGTGAATCTTAAGCGCCATCAGATTTTATTTCGTCAGGAGCCTATTTCACACTTGTCAGTGCTCTAGGTGGTTCTAGAGTAACGGATATGCGTTGGCAATTGCGAACACAAACGATTGCGAACAACAAAAATAACAGGTCAATCTAGTCACAACTCTTAGCCTTCACGATTCTTAGACTTTGTTCTGCCAAGCACGAGGATAGCAGTAAGGCTAAGACATTGGATAAAACTGCAGTTTGTCGAGAAAGCTCACTCTTACCGCGTCATTTTGGGAACCGTCATACTGCGTATCGATATTGGGTATTAATCGCTTCAATAGGAACTATGACTCAACTCACCCGAAACTTTAGCTTTAGCCGTCACACTTCTTCTAACCATATAAGAAATTCTCTCGCCATTAACGTTAAGGTCTAACATTCCCTCAGAATCTTTAAGAGATTTGGTTAAGACATTCGGTTTAGCCAGCCGTATCTGTGGACGCAACAGCACTGAGAAATTTAGATTAAGCTGTATGAAGTGTTGATGTCTAGGTATGGTGGAACAGCTTAAGCCTCGCTATTCGGTTGCCTGGATTAACAAAATTTCTGAAATCCCTCAAGCAGCCTGGGATGCCCTCGCGCTCCCTTTAAAGACGCCTTTTTTTGAGTGGGATTGGCTCCACACAATGGAAACGTCGGGCAGTACAACGGCGAAATCAGGCTGGTTGCCAAATCACTTGACGATATGGCGTGACCATCATTTAATTGCGATCGCTCCGCTCTACGTCAAGGGACACAGCTACGGAGAATTTGTCTTTGATCACCAGTGGGCAGATCTAGCGAGTCGTTTGGGTATTGAATACTATCCAAAGCTGCTTGGCATGTCGCCGTTTACGCCGGCTGAGGGCTATCGATTTTTGATTGCGCCGGGCGAAGATGAGGACGAACTGACTGAATTGATGGTGGACGCGATCGAGCATTTTTGCACCCGAAACCGGATTTCGGGCTGTAATTTTCTCTATGTCGATCCAGCATGGCGACAGACAATGGAGCGTCATGGGTTTAGCAGTTGGCTGCACCATAGTTTTGTCTGGTCTAATCAGAACTATGAGACGTTTGATGACTATTTAGGTGCGTTTAACTCAAATCAACGTCGCAACATTAAGCGTGAACGAAAAGCGGTGACGAATGCTGGACTCCAGTTCAAGATTTTGACAGGTGAACAAATTCCCAAGTCGCTGTTTCCTATCATGTACAACTTCTACGCCGACACCTGCGACAAGTTTGGCTGGTGGGGAAGCAAGTATTTGACGAAGAGATTTTTTGAGCAGCTTTACCCGAATTACTGTCATCGAGTCGTCTTTTTTGCAGCTTATGCCCACGGGGATGATCGCCATCCAATCGGCATGTCGTTTTGTTTAAGGAAGGGCGATCGCTTATACGGTCGCTACTGGGGCTGCACTCAAGAACTGGATAACTTACACTTCGATGCCTGTTATTACACGCCGATTGAGTGGGCAATCAATAACGGGATTCAACTTTTTGATCCAGGAGCAGGCGGACGCCACAAAAAGCGGCGCGGATTTCCGGCAATGCCAAACTATTCGCTGCATCGGTTCTATAACAGTCGCCTGTCCCAAATTTTGCGAAGCCACATCGAACAAATCAACGATTTAGAACAGCAAGAAATAGACGCAATTAATCAGGATTTACCGTTTAAACAAGAGGCGATCCAATTTAAGATCTAGCGCTGAAAAGCAGATCAAATTCTCTTAAAATGTTAATCAGAACCCACGTTAGAACTTTGAACTATGGCTCAGTCTGTTGTTGACCCAACTGCGCTAGACGACAAGCTTTCCCAACGATTTATCGAACTTGATCCGAGCGGATATTTTATTATTTACCTCGATCGCGATGCCCGCCTCATCTATGCAGAACATTACACAAATACAATTAACGACAAAGGACTTGCTTGCGATCCTGAGACCGGAGAGCCACTTCCTTGCAATGGCAGCCTAAAGCGTCAAGCCAGTACGTTGTTTAAGGGCAGAACGGCTAAAGAACTATGCATCGAAATTTTTGAAAAACCTAAAACGTGTTTAGTGAGTCGTCTCGATCATGCTGCGTACTTGGGACGAGAATTTGTGCGGGCAGAAGAGGCGCTATTAAGCGGAGAGGAATATATCCAAGATTAAAGGGCGTAGCCATCCTGCGCCCTTTAGAGTTTTAGCGAAAAAGGGTTAGCGAACATACCAGTAATACGTCGCCATTGGAATCACGGTTGCGGCAAGCAGCAAGCCAATCACCCACGGAATTGCATTACTCTGTTTCGTTTCTTCAGGTGTCGCAAAGGTTCCTTCGACTTGAACGTTGTCAATTACCTCAGGCGGACCTGGATCAGCCGCACCTGAAAGGACGGCAACCAAGCGATCGCTGGCATCCAAAAAGGCTTGGTTGTAGCGATTGCCTTGGCGCAACGGCACTTGAATCGTCTCTTGGGACACGCTTTGCGCGATCGTATCGGGCATCAATTCTTTTACCTTGTCGCCTGTTGCGATCGCAGAATTATTCGTCAGGCTATCGATCACGATCAAGGTTTGATTTTCCGCTGCTTCAGCAGTGGGAAACCACTGTTTGAACAACTTTTCGGTAAACGAGTCAATCGTCTCATCATAATCGAGACGCCGAATCGTCACATAGCGAACGGTTTGCCCAGTTTTTTCTTTCAACTCGCTAAGCGTCGTATTGAGTTTCCCTTCATTGATGCGACTGATGATGTCGGCTAAATCAACAACGTGAGTATCATCCGATGCCGCGGGCACTTCATACAAGCTAGTTGCGTACGCTGGAGCAACCCAAACGAGAGACATTAGAATTAGAGCAAATGGCAGCAGCCAACGTTGATAAAACGGTGTGAGGAGCTTTTTCATAGCAGATCGATAGTTCGACAATCTTTTTCTCAAAATACAATGGCGGTAACTCGTTTGCGTTGACTTACCAGAAAAATTCGGTTTGTTCAAAAATTTGGTTTATTAACGCAACGCACTATCCCTAGTC
This sequence comes from Myxacorys sp., assembly GCF_059501405.1. Classification (NCBI taxonomy): domain Bacteria; kingdom Bacillati; phylum Cyanobacteriota; class Cyanophyceae; order Leptolyngbyales; family Leptolyngbyaceae; genus Myxacorys; species Myxacorys sp. Next base: position 38,999 of record NZ_JCACCM010000163.1, on the reverse strand, counting down.
CTTAAAGTATTACAATTATTAAGAAATTTGAAGGTCAAGGAGCGTTCATCATGCCTTTATCAGTTGGCGATACAGCCCCAGACTTTACGGTGAAAGACACGACGGGTACGACCATCAAACTTGCAAACTACACAGGTAAGAAGGTCGTTCTGTACTTTTACCCAAAAGATGACACACCAGGATGCACCAAACAAGCCTGTAGCTTCCGCGACAACTACGAGCAGTACTTGAGCAAAGGGATTACGGTTCTTGGGGTCAGCATGGACGATGAAGCGTCGCATCAACAGTTTACAGACAAGTTCAACTTGCCGTTTCCCCTGTTAGCCGATACTGACGGTGCCATCACCAAAGCCTATGATGTCGATGGCGGCGGTTATGCAAAGCGGGTTACTTATGTAATTGATGACGGTAAGATCGCTCAGGTTTACGAATCTGTTAAAACCGATACTCATGCATCCGATATTTTGGCAGGAATCGGCGCGTAGCTTTTGAGTTCAAGCCTTACCACTATTTCACTTTAGGTGTCCCAATCTCTTTCCAGATTGGGACATTTTTTTAGCACAAATTCCTGAAGTAAGATTGGGCATTCTCAACTAAGAAACTCCTGTTTTCTAAGAATACTGAGTTCCCTGTTTAGCATCGCTCATACCATTTTTATCTCAGGGATATCAACCATGACTACTACTGCTGTCGCTGACGTAATTAACACCCCGTATGCATCAATGGGTGTTGCGACGCCGCCGACTTACTCAGGTCCGAGAGAAGTGTTGGTGAATAAGCCTGTCAATCTCAAAGGCAGCTATGATGCGAGTCGGGTTGCCAAGATTGCGATCGCAGCCGAAGATAAATTTCCGCTTCAAGTCACGACCAGCAATGGAACCTGGCAAGTCTCGCTGCCAAAAGGATTTTCTCAAGCCGGATCACGTTGGATTCGCCTTAAAGGATTTGACACGGTTGGGAAGCTGATCGAAAACAAAGTGTTCTACATCACGGTTAGTACCGATCCGCTCACGGTGGGTCAAGCGTTGACGCTAAAAGTGATGCAAGACACTTACTTTAAAACGTCGCCAGCGGACTCGTCGCAATTAAATGGTCAGCAAAAGGTGTTAGTCAAAGCGGGACAAACCTTTCCCGTCAACCGCTATGGACTGATTGACGGGCATTTGAAGTTAGAAATTGGACGAAACATTGATGCGATCGGGAATTTTGGCTTCTTTTACGAGCCTCACGTTCAACTCAGCAAAGGCACTCAAATTCTTCGCTTCGCTCTTGATGACGTGCCTGATATTCCCTTGGCAGCTCAGTTGCTAATCACGTCTACAACACTGATCAAAGCGCAACTGGCAGATTCTTCAACGCTGGCGGCTCACCAAAAAGCTGATGTTCTGCAAGGTCAAACTCTCCAAATTATTGGATATGCTTGCACAGGTGGGCACTTTCGGGTGACTTTGGCAGAGCCAATTCCAGGATTTGGAAATCGAGGATATGTGTATTGGCAATACGCTCAAATTAAGCGTAATGGTAAAGAAGTTCCGTATGATTCTGGCGCTTTGACGGTTACCGCTGTAACCGATACGATGTTTAAAAAGCGTCCGGTAGATTCGTCGCAACTGCAACCCGAAGAGCGCACTAATTTTAATAAACATGCGTTCTACGGAATTTCGAGCTACATGGTGCAGGGCGGACATATCAAAGTATCGCTGACAGAAGAAATTCCAGGGTTTGGAAATACAGGCTACGTTTTCCCGGATTTTGCTCAGATGAAACGGGGAACGAAAGCCTTTAATCCAATTTTACCGAGTGTTGAGATGAATGTTCCTTATTTCTCTCAGCGAGATAATCCGCGCTATTACTGGTCAACGTGTAACGTAACGTCGATCGCGATGGTGTTTTATTACTACGGTGTGCGATCTCAGTACGGACAGCTAGAAGACGAATTATTACAGTGGTGCTTCAACAAAGACGGACAAGGATCTCAAACCGATCACAACACCCTTGTTAGCTTAATTCAAGCCTATGGCTTCAAAGCGAGTTTTGACACAAAGCGATCGTGGCGGGACATCAAAGAAGAACTGATCAATGGTAACCCTGTTATTCTATGCGGGCTGTTTACCCATGGGGGGCACATTGTTACCGTCGTTGGCTTTACCCCAGATGGTTTCATTGTGAACGATCCGTGGGGAGACGCATTGACAGGGTACACCTACACCGAAGGACGAAAAGTTCTTTACCCGTATAGCTACTGTCAGCAAGTTTGCGGCGGAGACGGCGACGTATGGGCACATTTTATTTCTAAGTAGATTTGATCTTCTAAGTAGATATGATCCACGTCGGCAGAGTGTGAGATCAATTCTCCGTTGGCGTGGATCAGATGTAGCCTGTCCTCTGAGAAGATTATGTAGGAAGGCTATGCTGATTGCAGAAGCTTAGACCAAATCAGAAAAAGCCTCTGCTTTTGCAGAGGCTTAAGAGAGTGTCTCAAGTAGGGAAAACGTTTGCAGTAGCGTAAAAATTAGACAGCTCGACGCGTCAGTAAGTAGTAGAAGAATAGGGCTACAACTGCACCAAGTACAGCCACAAACAGACCAGTCAAACTGAATGCCGTAGCCGTCAGAGCCAGCGTTCCTGTTTCAAAAAAGGTCACGAGCGATCCACCTACAAAAGCTCCAATTACGCCAAGTAGCATTGTGCCTAAGATGCCACCGCTCTGATATCCAGGGTAGATTGCCTTTGCGATCGCGCCTGCTAATAATCCTAAAATTGCCCAAGCAAGAATATTCATTGAAATCTCCAAAAAATTTGTATATTAAAGTGAACTCTGATTCAACCTGATGTGTTCAATTTAGCAATCATTTCTTTCCAAACCGACCTGTCTAGAGATAGAAAACAATTTGCTCTCAAAAAATAGATTCAGTCTAGAAGTAATCTTTCTGACAGTAGAGTGGACGCGAATTACTGCGGAAAATTTTCTATCTAGAATCTGCAACAATGGATAGTCTGTTTTGCGATCGCACATCAACTCGCTTTGAATCAGTTTTCCTTTCACTGCCAAACGACCTGTCGCCACACTCATGCACGGGCGGGAGTTTTTCACACGCCCCATGGAATCGTTGAAACCCCGCGCTTTATGCCAGTTGGTACGCTGGCAAATGTCAAAACCGTAACGCCCGATCAGCTAATAGCCACGGGCGCGCAAATGGTGTTAGCCAACACCTATCACCTCCACTTGCAGCCAGGAGAAGACATTGTAGAACGGGCAGGGGGCGTGCATCGGTTTATGGGCTGGTCGCAGCCGATGCTGACGGACTCTGGAGGCTTTCAGGTGTTTAGTTTAAGCGAGATGCGATCGCTCTCGGATGAAGGGGTGATGTTCCGCTCTCCCCGCGACGGACAAATGATTCATCTCACTCCAGAACGCTCAATTGAGATTCAGAATGCGCTCGGTGCAGATGTCATTATGGCGTTCGATGAATGTCCACCGCCCGGTGTGGGACGCGAGGCAACTGAGACGGCAACAGAACGTACCTACCAATGGCTAAAACGCTGTATTTCCGCCCATCGCCGACCCGATCAAGCACTGTTTGGGATTGTTCAAGGGGGCGAATTTTTGGATCTGCGATCGCAGGCAGTTCAGATGCTAAGTGATTTAGATTTGCCAGGCTATGCGATCGGAGGTGTCAGCGTTGGCGAAGCGCCTGACGTGATTGATCGAGTCGTTCAAGCCACTGCACCACTCCTGCCATCGCATAAGCCGCGATATTTAATGGGAGTGGGAACGTATCGAGAAATGGCACGCGCGATCGCGGCAGGAATTGATCTGTTTGATTGTGTCATTCCAACTCGTTTGGCGCGGCATGGCGCGGCACTCGTGCAAGGAGAGCGGTGGAATCTGAAAAATGCTAAGTTTCGTGAAGATTTTACTCCCCTCGATTCATCCTGTTCGTGCTACACCTGTCAGACCTTTAGCCGAGCTTATCTCAGTCACCTGCTGCGATCGCAGGAACTTCTCGGCTACACTCTCCTTTCCATTCACAACATTACTGAGCTAATTTCCTTTACTCAACGGATTCGTGTTTCTATTTTGAACGGTACATTTCACCAAGACTTTGCTCCCTGGTTAGTCCCCCTTCAATGAAACCTGCTTACCGTTGACCTATCGATTATGTTAAAATTCATGGCAATTATGAATCTGTGTTGAAGAGGTAAACGAGTCATGGAAGCAGCATTGCTTTTAGCCAAACTGCCCGAAGCGTACTCCATTTTCGATCCCTTGGTAGACGTTCTACCAGTTATTCCCGTCTTCTTTTTGCTGCTGGCGTTTGTTTGGCAAGCCGCGATCGGTTTCAGATAATCTGCATATAAAACCGAATATAGAAAACAAAAGGGGCATGATTCATGCCCCTTTTTTATGGATTGTGTTTGATCCGTTAACCTCACTTGGCAGCAGATTACTTGCGCCCACCGATCGCTTTTTGGAAGCAAGGACGTTCTGCCATCCGTTTGGTGTAATCAACCACGGCAGGATACTCGCTGAGATCCAATTGCAGCATCAGTGGAATGTATGCCAGCAAAGAGCCAACGGCGACATCTGCAACTGTAAAATGGTCGCCGCTAACACAGTGTTGCCGCTCGAACAACTCGTTCAGTGGCTTCATCAACCGCGGAAGTTCTCGGTCACGATTAGCCTCAACAAATACGCCAGGCCCTAATGTCGCATTGGCAAAAGTAACCCACTGAATTGAAATCATTCGTTCTTCAAACGAAGCTTTTCCGTACTTCTCTTCCAGGTAAAGCAAGATTGCCCCCGATTCCCACAGTTTGACCGTACCATCTACAATTCCTGGGACTTTGCCAAACGGGTTGATCTCTCGGTAACTTGGCTGCAGCTGTTCTCCTGCCTGAAGATCTAGCACTACAACCTCATAGGGAACGTTTAACTCTTCTAAATACCACTGCACAATAGACGCGCGACTCCGCACACCAGCGTAGAGCTTCAACATTCGGTCAAATCCTTCAATAATTAACTACAGAGTTTTGTGCGTGTACTCGTGCTGCTTAACGTTATCTTCTGTTTTCACGATGCGCTGAGAGTTGAGAATCCGTCTGCGTTCGGTTGAAAAATTAAAGTCAGCGCGGGACGTGCCCATAGGAATATGCTGCTGTGCGGCGGTCTTGGCTTTGTAAGTCCGAGCAGCAGCAGTGGCACGATAGGCAAAGTCGTCGCAAAACTGAGCGTCGGTCGGAAAATCAGATGGAAGTTGAGGCGTTTCGCCTGGCAAGACGGCTCCGATCGGGGTTGCGATCGCCAATGAATACGAGGTGGGGATGCCCTTCAGAATCGCTTCGAGTGCCGCAGATGGAATCGGCTCCACTACTTTAACTTCATGAATCTCTCCCTCGTCTTTTAGAAAGCAAGTGGCTAAGCCAAGGACAAGATAATCATCTGCGGAGACATCGGAAATATTGGGATACGAAGTGGCTGCTGTCATAGGATGTTTTGTCATCAACCAGACTAAACTCTGGTGTGTTTCGTTAGGGCGGAAGGATGCAAATTGCCTCACATCCGTCGCATTTTACCAAGTTCTTCCTGCGCCTATTCGGGATTTGTAACTTAACGTGATTTCTAAAGCCACCTATCATCAGTGGATCGAGGAATGAGCATAGAAATGCGAACCACCCGATGATTGGCTAATTTCTAGATTTGAAGACTAGCGATCGCGCCTTGTTCTGCGGAGCAGTCCCCTAAATGATACAGAGACTGATCGAGCAGCTTCAGCCTTTTTCTCCAACTGTTAAGAGTTCAGCAGTTGCGGGAACGTTAAGCTGACGCGAAGCAATATGAAGAAATAGCAAAGTTAGTTTAAAGAGTGATCCAATATTCCTGCGATGGCGTCTCAGTTTATTGAATATCACTTGACCAAATCTTCATCTTTCAAGGAAGGTCTGTTTCAGAAATGGAATCGCTCCACCTTGTAGTTAAAGTTCGCTCCTAAAATTCTCAAGTAAGTCGTAAGTCTTATCGTGCTTAGGCATTTCAGCCCTAATTATTCAAAATCTAACTGAAGACATATTCATGATGTAGCGCTTGGGCAGAAAAACTTTGGTTCGTAAGTCTGTAAGGTAAAGATCACACGCTGAGTGAGGATGATATGAACGTTCACAGTTCTCTAAATCGCGCCAATACAACTCATCACCTCCGCCCTGAGACAGTTGGCATAACAAAATCTTTTTCCCCTCGTCGTGGCTCCCTCGGAGTAACACGGGGTGTAAAACGCCGCCCTCAGCGTCGTGAATCTACTGAGCGTTTGATGCGAAATCAGGGCGTGTGGCTCGACGCTCATGAGCAGGATCGGCTGTTGCGCCAACGATCGCTTGAAGAAGCGAAACAAGGAAATTATCTGCTTGCTGTTGAAGGATTGAGTGTTTTGATCGATCGCAATCCTGAAAACGCAACAGACTATAACAATCGCGGCTTGGTGCAGTTCCAGTGGGGTGAGCGAGAAGCAGCGTTAGAGGATTACAATCGAGCGATTCAACTCAACCCAAAACTGGCGAATGCCTACAATAATCGCGCCAATTACTACGCTATTCAAGGACAGCTAGCCGAAGCGATCGCAGATTACGAGATGGCGATCGACCTCGATCCAACCAACGTGCGTGCGTGGCTTAATCAAGGCATCACCTTTCGCGATTTAGAAATGTATTCCCAAGCAATTGAAAACTTTGAACAGGCGCTCCACATCAGCGAGCTGCTGACTCGCACCTCGGAGGACTCTTGCGTACTCGATGCTCATATTTACGCAGCACGGGGCAGAACCCACCACATTATCGGTGACTGGAATTATGCGATCGCAGACTATAACCGTGCCCTCGATTGCTTATCTGAATGCGCGTCAGAGCGCCTCTATACTCAAGTGACAAGATGGATAGAAGCGCTGAAGGGCTGATTTTAGCTCAGCCCTTCTGAACTTGAAATGACTGTACTTGACGTTATTGTGCAGGATTGACCTTGCCAATCGTCTGGATTGCCCCGTCTTCTTTGACCGTCCAGACATCGTAGCTGCCGATCGCATCTCCATTCGCGTCAATATCAACATCGCCGCTTGCGCCTTGGAAGTTGATTTCTTTGCCCTGTCTCAGCAACTCTAGCCCTTTACACACGTCTGTCACTTCTTCGCCAGGTGCATTGGTTACGTCCCGAAGCTTGCTCTTGATACCTTCTCCAGTATTTGACTTGGCGGCTTCCGCAGCTAACACTAAAATGGCAGCCGCATCCCAAGAGTGAGGAGCATAAGCTGCAAGCGGGCGATTTTGCGTCTGTTGCCAAAGTTTAGAGAATTGATCGAGTCCTTTTCCACTCGCTCCAGGAACCGTTCCGATCGCGCCTGCCAAAATTGATTTACCATCTGAGGTTTTACCAACTTTGTTCACAAAGTCTTGAGAATAGACGCCATCCGTAAATAAAAGCTGGACGCCCTTACTTAGACCTTGCTCAAACGCAGACTTGACGAGCAAACTTCCAGTATCGGCGTACAAGACTGCCGCCACCGCATTTGGTTTCCCTGAAAATGCCGCCGCTGCCTCAGTTTCTAATGTGGTTGCTTTCGGATCGTACCGAGTGGGCTTTGACTGATTGGTGATCGACCCACCCAGCTTATCAAATGACTTTACAAATTCCTTCTCAAAGCCCACGCCATAGTCGTTGTTAATCACAACTGTACCGGCGGTCTTAAAACCTTTTTCGGCGGCTAATTTTGCTAACGCTTGGGCTTGATAAGTGTCGGGTGGAGCCGTTCTTGCCCAATAGCCATCATACTTGCCTTCTTTTGCTTGTTGCGTGAAAACGGGGCTAGTACTACCTGGAGAAATGAGAACAACTTTGTTGCGAACCGCAATGGGTAATGCTGCCGTAGAGACACTACTGGCAAATGACCCAACGACTCCCGCCACTCGTTCGACTTGGGCGAGGCGAGTCATTCCTTCTGCGCCTGCCGATGGCTCGGTCTGGTCATCGACCGCCACTAGAGTGACCGGCTCACCGTTTACACCTCCGCATTGGTTGACGGTATCCCTAAGTAGCGGTACGGTCGCCACCATCTGCTGCCCAATGGACGCCAAATCTCCTGTAGATGGCAGTAAGGAGCCAATTTTTAAGCCTTTCGTTGCTGTTGCGGCGGTATTAGAACCCGAAGGTGCGCCTCCTTGAGCGGTGGGAGCTTCTGCTTCTTGACAGGCAGCAGTCAATAACCCGGCGGCGAGGGTGACTCCGGCAAGTGCTACTGCGCTACTTAATTTAACCCTGCTCAATCTAACCCGATGTGCCGATGTCAATCTGCTCATGTTAGAGTGCGACTCCGTAGATTTGCTGTAAATGAGCCTCATCTTAAACCAAGAGCAGGATAATGCGTAATTTGTAGTTTGTAATTTGTAATTGCTTCGGCCAACATCAAGCGATCGCAGATGGAGATGATAATGCTTTTAGGAAGGTTTGAAGGAAGAATACGCCCGCCACTAGTTCTCATCAAGATCGATTTAGCGGAGACTAAACTGATGTTCAATCTCCAAGGTTGCATTCAACAAGTGCAAGCAAACCTTTGTTATTACAAATTGTTCAACGGAGAGAGAGGGATTCGAACCCTCGGATGGACCTAAATCCATCAACAGATTAGCAATCTGCCGCTTTCGACCACTCAGCCATCTCTCCAGGTCTAACGAGTCACTATCATAACAGATTTGAGTGACTCGATCTCAATTTTTAGGTGCGGAGTTAACCTGTTAACGAATCGCGAGACCGATCGCGGCTAAGACCGCTGCGATCGCATAAAACCAACCGACGACTTGCGTTTCTGTCCAGCCACTCAGTTCTAAATGATTGTGAAACGGAGACATTCTAAAAAAGCGTTTCCCAACTCCAGAACTATTTTTCGTGGCTTTGAAGTAGCTCACTTGAATAATCACAGAAATGGTTTCCCAGAAGAAAAGACCACTCAAGATCAGCAATGAAAACAGCGAGTTACTGAGCAGTCCTACAGCTGCTAAGCCCCCACCGAGCGCCAGTGAGCCCGTATCTCCCATAAACACGCGAGCGGGATTCCGATTATGGACTAAGAATCCTAGACAACTGCCGCTCATGCAGGCGCAGAAAATCATTAGGTCAGAATTGGTGGGAGCGACGATCGCGCCAAGCCCCAAAAATGCGATCGCAACAGTTCCTCCCGCTAGTCCGTCCATGCCGTCCGTTAGATTGGTAGCATTACTTTCTGCAACCAACACAAAGCACGCCAGCAGCGCAAACAAGCTTCCCAGTGGCAGCATGATTCCCAACGGCAACGCTAAGGTTGTGAGCGTTGGGTGCGTCATGATTAACCAGAGGCAGAACGCGATCGCAAATCCGATCTGCAATCCCAGCTTCATGCGCGGAGAAATGCCTTTATTGGATTTCTGACGAATGATCTGCCAGTCGTCTACAAAGCCGATCGCTGCATAACCAAGCGTTAGCAGAGAAACGGCCATCGCATCGCTCGAAAAGCCAGTCAACACCAACGCGATTAGGAGCGCAACGGGAACAAAAAAGGCTCCGCCCATCGTCGGAGTACCAGCCTTCTTCAGGTGAGATTGCGGACCATCTTCTCGAATAATTTGTCCTGCTTTCAGTGCCTTTAGAAAGGGAACCCCCCAAAAACCAACTCCAGCGCTCGCTAATCCACTAATCCAAAGCGGCGTGGTTAACGAAATCGCCTCGCTCCAACTCCGCCCACCAACTCGATCTAAAATCAAGGCAGCGATCGTCATGCCAACACTCAGGATCAGAAACAAAAAGGTTCCTGAGAGACTAACCGATCGATTGCTAAATAGCTTCGCATCCACAAGCTTCTACTTCACTCCGCACAATAACACCACAACACCTGAGAAGCCAACTTCGGAAAAAGAGCAAAAATTCTGACCTTAGTTAGGGGCTAGAGCTTTAATTTGCTCACCCCTAAGCTAATTTCATTAATCTTCTAAATCGAAGTCATCATCGTCATCATCGTCAATCGTATTGTCATCGCCCGCCATCAATGCATTGATTTCCTCTTCTTCTTCAAGGTAATCAACGTCTGAAGTATCTCGTGCGAGCAGACGACCCGAATTTTCCAGCCAGTCGAGAATTGATGCTTCTCGCCCAATTGGAATGATTGCCGCGCGCACATCGCGGGGTTCTTGACGTAAAGAGGGATTATGAACCATAAGTAAAGAAATGTTCCAGAGTCGGATCGTTACAACACAGATACTTCAGATTCTAGATCGAATGAAACACCCAGAGTGTACCACCGAGTCAGGAATTTGGTTCACGAACCATCGCATATTTGTTAGGAAAATGTCAAGATTTTTTTGCGGCCTAAATAATTGGTCGCGGTTGGTTCGGAATTGCGCAGGGGGACGCACCCGTTGAGGGGGTTAAAAAAGGTGTCAATCGGCACCCGGCTCTAGAGCCCAACCATTACTATTCTGCTGAGGGGGTAATTCTGTTTACACAAGGAGGAACCCATGATCGGGAAAGCTACATTACTAGAAGCGATCGCAGGCAAAAATCGAGGCTTGCTCACGACCGATGCGGATCGTCAGGGCGTCTTGGCCGCGATCGCCCAACTCGAAGATCGGAATCCGACACCGCGCCCTGTGGAAGCAACGGCATTACTCGAAGGAGATTGGCGGCTGATTTACACAACCAGTAGCGGAATTTTGGGTATCGATCGCGTTCCCCTCGTGCAGCTTGGACAGGTCTATCAATCGATTCGGACTGCCGATGCCAAGGTCTACAACATTGCTGAACTAGTCGGCGTACCTTTTTTAGAAGGAATTGTCAGCGTGGCGGCTCGGTTTAAGCCCGTGTCGGAACGGCGCGTCGAGGTGAAGTTTGAGCGCTCAATTGTTGGACTCCAGCGATTAATAGACTATCGATCGCCCGCCTCTTTTATTGAACAAATTGAAGCGGGACAAAAATTTGCCGCGCTCGATGTCAGCATTGAAAATCGTGACCAACAGGGCTGGCTCGACATTACCTATCTCGACGAAGATTTACGCATCGGACGCGGCAACGAAGGAAGTGTGTTCGTCTTAACCAAAGGATGAACATTAAAATATGAACATTGAAATGAAGCTGATTGGTTGCTAACTCTTTACATCTATGCGGCTCTCTCAAGGTCAGTTGAATCTGCTTGAAGTTTGTCCTCGCAAGTTTCAGCACACCTATTTAGAACAACTCGGCTCTCCGACCGATCTTGAGCAGCAAGAGCGATTGTTAGCAGGGAGCCGCTTTCACTTATTAATGCAGCAGTGGGAGATGGGACTGCCGATTGACCCGCTGCTGAGAGAAGACGAGCAGTTGCGACGCTGGTTTGGGGCATTTGTTGAAGCGGAGCCAAAAATTTTAGGCACGATTGCCTCACAAATGGATGACAGTGCTTACCGTCAAAGTGAACACCTCCGCACGCTCGCCGTTGAAGGGCATCTCCTCACCGTCATCTATGATTTATTAATTCTGTCTCCTACCCAAGCTCAAATTCTTGACTGGAAAACCTACCCCAAACCAGGACGCTCAGATCGATTGGCGCAAAACTGGCAATCTCGCCTCTACCCCTTTGTTCTTGCCGAAACGAGCCAATATACACCTGATCAGATTTCAATGATCTACTGGTTCTTTCAGGCAAAGGGAGAAGCGACCGAACCGCAAAGTCTGACCCTCAAGTACGATCGCACGAAACACGAGCAGACTTGGCAAACCTTGATCCAGCTTCTAAAGCAGTTAACCGAATGGCTCGATCGCTACGAAATGGGGGAGCCATTTCCTCAAGTTTCTCAAGCGGTGGGAGAGTGCGATCGCTGTGGTTTTGCCGTGCGGTGTCACCGACAAGAAGACGTGGTGATTCCAAGTCTCAGCGCGATCGCCGAAATTCCGCTGTAAGTTCTCTGTGACACCATAGAAGCATCAGGCTACTTTTACTCAGCCACAGTTTACTCCGTCCTGATGACTTACATTTTTATGAGTATTGAAAACAGTTTTGACAATGAGCGCTCTGACGCTGGATTAACGGTTCGGGAGATGGAGATTGACGATCTTGCAGGAGTATTTCATCTCGGTGAATTGCTCTTCACCAGTGACTTATATCCCTACATTTACCGCACTTGGGATGAATGGGAAGTGATTGGCTCTTACAATACCGAGCCGGATTATTGTTTGGTTGCCGAGGTAGACGAACAGCTTGCAGGCTTTATCTTGGGCACGATTATTAGCAAAGGGACGTTGGTCTACGGCTATATCACCTGGCTTGGCGTTTCTCCTAGCTTTCAGCGGCGCGGCATTGCTGACCAGCTTGTAGACCGCTTGGTTGAACGATTGATTAACGATGGAGCGCGGTTCATGATGGCAGATACTGACCCTGAAAATGCGCCCGCCGTTAAATTTTTCGATCGCAAGGGCTTTCACGATGCCCGCCGCCATATTTTCTTGTCAATGGATTTAAGTCAGCATGAATATTACGGAAAACTGATTGCCTATGAGCGCGAGAAAGCCGATCGCAAGGTCTGGAAGCGTCCTCGGTTGCGTCCAACTCCAAAAACGTGATCCCGGGTTATGGTACAGAAATACTTCTAACTCTAATACTTCTAACTCTCTGCGAACGATATGCCTGAGCAATCCTTTCAGTGGCAAGTTGAATCGACGATCGCACTTCCAGAGAAGTTTGTTCAAGCGGTTTGGCGGTGCGCTCCAGAAGTAGACGGGCGTTATATTACTCAGCTTTTGTGGCAGCGAGGCATTCGAGATGAAGCTGCGATCGCGCCCTATCTGCACGTGGATCACTATCAGCCTCAATCTCCATTTGAGTTTGGCCAGGAAATGGAGTGGGCCACAAAACGCCTGATCAGAGCTTACGAAATTGGAGAAATAGTCGGGATTTGGGGCGATTTCGACGCCGATGGCGTCACCGCAACCTCAGTGCTTTGGGATGGACTAGGACAGTTTTTTCCTAAACATCATCAGCTTTTCTACTACATTCCCAATCGCTTGACCGAGTCTCATGGCTTGTCCTATCAAGGACTCGACCAACTGAAAGCGCAAGGCTGTCAGCTCATTGTGACGTGTGATACGGGCAGTACAAATTTGGATGAAATTCAGTACGCTCAACGGTTAGGAATTGATGTAATTGTTACAGATCACCACACGTTGCCCGACGATCGCCCGCCCGTGATTGCGATCGTCAATCCGCGCTACCTTGCACCCGAGCATCCGCTAGCAACGCTTTCCGGCGTTGCCGTTGCCTACAAACTCGTCGAAGCACTGTACCAGAAGCTTCCAGACGTGGCAGAGCGATCGCTAGAAGAATTGTTGGATCTCGTTGCGATCGGGCTAATTGCAGATCTTGTTGAACTAAAGGGTGATTGCCGATACCTCGCCCAGCAGGGCATTCAGCAACTCCAAAAGCAATCTAATCCCAAGACGATGACTCGTCCGGGCATTGCTCGGCTCTTAGAATTTTGCAAGCGATCGGGCGATCGGCCTACCGATATTTCGTTCGGTTTAGGTCCGCGAATCAATGCCGTGAGCCGAATTCAAGGTGATGCTGGATTCTGCGTTGAGTTGCTCACAAGTCAAGATGCTCAATGGTGTCGAGACTTAGCAGAAGAAACAGAACTCGCCAATTCGCGTCGCAAAGCCCTGCAAAAAGATGTGACTCAGCACGTCCAAGCAAAACTATCACAGCTAGATCTCTCAACAACCAGTGTGATTGTTCTTTGGGATGAACAATGGAGTCCAGGCGTTTTGGGTCTCGTTGCAGGTCAAATTGCTCAAGAATACGGTCGTCCGACTATTTTGCTCAGCGCACCAAGTGAGCCAGCCGTACCGTCTACACCTCAACTTGCAAGGGGGTCTGCCCGTTCTATCAATCAGGTCGATCTCTATCAACTCGTCAAACATCAAGAACACTTACTTCATCGCTTTGGCGGCCATCCCTTCGCGGCGGGACTCAGTATTTCGGTCGATAACCTACCCTTGTTTAAAGCTGCAATCAATCAACGGCTACTGCAACAAGGTATCATCGCATCGCCCACGCTGCGAGCCGATCTCTGCGTCACGGTTTCAGAACTTGGACTAGAGCTATACAAAGAATTGCGCTTGATCGAACCTTGTGGGATGGGCAACCCGATTCCTCGATTGCTAGTTCAAAACTGTTGGCTAGAAGCAGACAAAAACCGCAAAATTCAGGACTTACGGGGACGAAAAGTTGAATACATTCGCACCTCTTTTACCCTTTGGGATGACTCGGCGACGACCGGATTTCCTGGGCTTTGGTGGGGGCACTATGCTAATGAGATTCCTCCAGGTCGCTGCGACGCGATCGTCGAACTGGAAAACAACACCTATCATAAACGCTACGAAGTCCGCCTCATTGCCTTGCGTCCCTGCGCGGATGCTGTCACTCAGACGACTCGCCTCGATTGGATTCTCGATTGGCGCACTCAATCCTCTTCCAGTGATGTTAAACCGCTTCAAGTCCAAACCTGTCCAACGAGCTGGCAGGAGTTGCAAGTATGGTTTCGGCGAGCGGCACGAGAAGAAAGGCTGTTAGCGATCGCCTACTCTGCCCCAACCCTTACTCCTCCGCAAGACACGTGGCAAACCCTGATCGGCATTGCCAAATACTTAAGCCGCACTGAGCAAACTGCCACTCGCCGACAACTCTACGATCGTTTGGAAATTGGTGATTTGCCTCTAAAAATGGGCTTTCAAGCGTTAGAACTGCTTGGCTTCAGCGTCTCCTATACCGAACAAGGTTTTAGCATCGTTTGGGCAGAAAAAAAGCCTCAAGCCGAAGCAAGAGGCAGAGTTGAGCAATTTCTAGATGCAGTGCGCGAAGAACAATTCCGTCGCCAGTATTTCTATCAAGTGCCGCTTGCTACGATTAAAGCCGTCGCGGTTCAAACGCTAAATGGATAAGCTCCTCTATCCCGCTTTACGTAAGAATCCAGTCGGCAGCGACTCCATGAATCCTCGACGCGTGACAACCCATTCTGTATTGCCTGCAAAATGATCATAAATTGCAGTAATGGCAATTACGCTCTTTAACACGCAGTAGAACGGAATGAATAGGCAAAACGCTAGATAATCCCTGCGGGGCTGATGTACGAGGTCGGTTCGCACCAGCCAAGCGGCTAAAGTTTGAATCGGACCACTCAGTAGCGTCAATGCAGTGGTCGCCCAGAAATACTCTGGTGCAACTTCGGGTGCTGTTGTGCCCGTCAAGGTCAGGCTGATCATCATTGGAAACATCTGGAGTGCAACAAAGTGAAACCCTGCACTGTAGACCAACAACAGCGACCAGTAGAGTTTTTGCCAGTGGTCAAGCTTTGTCGAAAGCAGCAGCGAAAACTGGTGTCTCAGGGTGACCTCTAGCCAGCCTTGCGCCCATCGCTTTCGTTGGAACCAGAACGATCGTAGATCAACCGGAGCCAATTCTGTCGTCAGAATCGTTGGATCGTGAACAATGTTGTAGCCACTAAGCAGTGTTCTGAGTGACGCATCAATATCTTCCGTCAACATCGTCGACGAAAACCGTACCCGCTTCAGAACCGATGTCCTCCAATAGCCGTTAGAGCCACAGAACATGCCAGTGTCAGCCAGAAGCGACTTAGCCGGGTGGCTTACTCCATACATGCACTCAAACTCAACCGCAATCATCCGAGTCATAAAATTGACATCGTGATTGCGAATCACATTCCGACCTTGAACGACAGAATAGCGATAACTCTCTAACCAGCGCCACGCTCGATCGAAGCAGTCTGCATTGGGGTAATGATCAGCGTCTAAAATGCCCGTGATTTCTCCAGTCGCGACTTCTAATGCGGCGTTCACGTTCTCTGCTTTAGAGTGGCTGTCTTCGACACACAGGAGCTTCAAATCGGGATAACGCTCGGCGAGCTTTTCTAATTCATCCTCGATCCCCAGTCGCTCCGGTCGGTTGTATGCCAGAATCAGCTCTAGTCCATCCTTTGGGCGATTAAGCGTTGCCAGAATGTACTTGAGAGTGCTGAGAATAATATGCTGTTCGTTCGGCAGATATGCCGCCACAATGAGTGAGCTTCTGGGCGTTCCACTTTGAAGTTCTGGGACTTCCCTGCGATCGCTGTCATATGTGCGCGGCGTCCTTAAGAATCGTTGAATCCAGCCAAACTTTGGCTTACGCAATGTCTTAGACCCAGATCTTCTATACCCGTAGGTGAGCGCTGTAGAAACCGCTTCCCCAATTACCACCAGCGAAGTGACAAAGTACAGCACCGGAATCACAATATGCATCGGCAGCAGGTTTCCACCGCCACTGATCACGTAGTAGTACAGGACTGTAGGTAAGCCGATCACGACAAGGTGAGTCAAAATGATCTTGTCAAGAATCGGACCAAAGACGTTAATGGGGGTGCGCGGCAGTCCTTTTCGCATAGCTACTTGTTAAAAAATAGAAGGGTCCTTCATAGATAGAAACCATGTGTAACAAGTCTTGTCAAATCTTTATGGACAGTTGAGTTGGCTGGAAGGCTTAGTCAAAATCACTGAAACTGCAACACACCCTAGCTTTGACGCTGTAGGTAAGATTGCTCAAAAGATATAACAAGTTTCTTTAATATTTCTCTACCGAAAGGAAGAAACGCCATGGTTGTCACTAGATGAAATCTTCATCTTCATCCCGAATCATTACGGAAACTTGACAAAAAATCTGGCTCCGTGGCAGAACTGTGTCGCTGCGGAGCCAGATTTTTTTGCTACAAGTTCAAAAAATGCTGATACGTACCAAGTACGATTCACTAATTTTGGATTAGCCTTCTGCCTCAATGTCCACTAGCTGAATGTCAAACGTTAAGTCTTCTCCAGCCAATGGATGATTTGCATCCAGCGTAATGTCTGCCTCTGAAACTTCCGTCACAACGACAGGAATCGGCTGTCCAGTCGGCTGCTGAATTTGAAGCTGCTGACCAATTTCTGGCTCTAGATCTCCTGGCATTTGAGCGCGATCGACAATCACGACCATATCTTCGCGATGAGGACCATAAGCTTGATCGACGGGAATGAGTTCCGTCTTTGAATCGCCCGGACTCATGCCTACTACCGCCTGCTCAAATCCAGGAATAATTTGTCCAGAGCCAATTGTAAATTCTAAGGGAGAGCCATCGGTGGAAGAATCAAAAACGGTTCCATCGTCAAGCTTGCCCGTATAGTGGACTTTGACCATATCTCCAAGTTTTGCCTGAGCCATAAGCGCAGTTCTCCTAGGGTTGATTTCATCCTTTTCACTCTAGCGGGAATGGTCGGAAACGGTTTACTTCTAAATATTCATGTAATCTTCTAAATTTTTCATGCAGCAAGCCGATGTGATTGTGATTGGAAGCGGCATTGGTGGCTTGGTGGCAGGGGCGCTCCTCGCTCGCTACGGCAAACAAGTCCTCCTCTGTGAAAGCCATACGATCGCGGGTGGAGCCGTCCATGGATTCTCGCGTCAAGGATTTCATTTCGATTCGGGCGCATCGTTTTATTGCGGGCTATCTGACCCAAATTCGCTCAATCCTCTGCGACAGGTTTTAGCCGTTTTGGGAGAAACTATTCCCGCGATTCCCTACGATCCGTTTGGACACTATCATTTTCCTGATGCAACGCTGCCGATCTATGGTGACTCTGAAAAATATCGAGCGGCGATCGCAGCTATCACTCCTCAAGGCGCAACAGAATTTGCTCAACTAGAAAAACGCTTCTTGAGTTTGTATGAGGGCTTACGCGCTATTCCTACTTTGGCACTGCGATCGGATCTCAACCTCATTCCCACGCTGATCCGCTATTTTCCATCGTTGCTAAAGCTGTTGCCAAACCTGGGTTTGATTCAAAGCTCGGTCGGGGCGTTGATGGATCAAACGATTCGTGATCCCTGGGTACGACGGTTGATCGATTTAGAGTGTTTTCTCTTGTCAGGATTAAAGGCTCACGGGACGATCGCCCCCGAAGTTGCGTTTATGTTTGGAGAGCGATCGCGATCCGTCATTGACTATCCGATTGGAGGCAGTGCTGCGATCGTGGACGCCTTGATCCGAGGCTTCAAGAAGTGGGGCGGACAGCTTCGCTTGGGAACGCATGTCGAGCAGATATTGGTGGAAGCAACCATTGTGAAAGGCGTTCGACTGCGAAACGGGGAGACCCTAAACGCCCCGATTGTCATCTCCAATGCCACGATTTGGGACACCTATACTCATCTGCTACAGCCGTCTGATGTCCCTACTGCATATCGTCAATCCGCGCTAGCAACTCCCACGGTCGATAGCTTTATGCACTTGCATTTAGGCATTCGAGCCGACGGATTAGAAGCGTTGACCGGGCATCATGTCGTCGTGCATGACGCTGATCAAGACATCACTGAGCCGGGGAACACCTGCATGATTTCTATTCCTTCGGTGTGGGATAAAAGCCTTGCGCCTCCAGGACATCATGGGGTTCATGCCTATACCCTCGAACCGTATGAGGGATGGATGCGCGACGAGCAGTACGAGTTGAAGAAGAGATCGCGATCGCACTCCCTTTTTCGCGCCCTAGAGCGAGTCATTCCAGATATCAGGCAACGGATTGTGCTAGAACTCATTGGCACGCCATTAACTCATGCTCGGTATCTGCGTCGTCATCAAGGCACTTATGGAGCCGCTATTGCTGCCGGAACAGGACTGTTTCCCAGTTGCCACACTCCGATTTCAGGACTCTATCGTGTTGGTGACAGTACGACTCCCGGTATCGGCGTTCCTGCCGTCGCCGCTTCTGGAATTCTCTGTGCCAATACGCTAGTTCATCCCAAACAGACCTTAGAACTGCTAAAACTTCTCTAAAATTCATGTTCCAGGTTCTTCACTATCGAGGCGAAATTGCGGCTCTT
Organism: Myxacorys sp.; assembly: GCF_059501405.1. Lineage (NCBI taxonomy): Bacteria > Bacillati > Cyanobacteriota > Cyanophyceae > Leptolyngbyales > Leptolyngbyaceae > Myxacorys > Myxacorys sp. The sequence continues at coordinate 20,061 of NZ_JCACCM010000163.1, read as the reverse complement.
AGCGCTGCCTTCATTTGGGCCTGTGCCTCGCTGGTTTACACCGGAGTCGGACGTCAAATCTCGCCTCTAGCGCTCAATTTGACGAAAGGATGGATTGCGATCGCGATGCTCGGTCTCACTCTATTTGCAATCGGTCAACCTGTGCCATTGATCCATCTCAAGAGCGTCATGCTGCTGTTGCTCAGTGGTGCAATCGGCATCGGATTTGGCGACACGGCTTATTTCAATGCACTCAACTCGATTGGCGCGAGGCGCACTCTCTTATTTGAAACCCTCGCGCCTGCGATCGCCGCCCTTTTAGCGCTGTTTTTTTTACAAGAAAGACTCTCATCACAATCCTGGTTTGGAATTGTGATGATCTTAACAGGAGTAATTTGGGTTGTTCTTGAGCGCCTTCCTGAATCAACAGAACCGTCTCATCACCTCAGGCGCGGTGCTTTATTTGGGTTGCTTGCCGCTTTAGGACAAGCGATCGGTGCTGTCCTCTCTCGATTTGCCTTTATCGACTCTGATGTTGACCCACTGTGGAGTACGTTAATTCGCTTAATTGGCGGAACGATTGTGCTACTGGTTTGGGGCGTGGCGCAAAAGCAGTCTCACGAAATCGTTAAACCATTGCGCTCTCAAAGCCTCTTTTTCGTTGTTGCTGGAACTGCTTTCGTTAGCACCTATTTGGGAGTCTGGCTCCAGCAAATCTCGCTTAAATTTGCTCCTACTGGAGTCGCTCAAGCCCTCACCAGCACCAGTCCTTTGTTCGTTATTCCGCTCGCTCGAATGTTGGGCGATCGCGTTAGTATTCGATCAGTGTTTGGTGTCCTGATCGCTTTAGCAGGTGTGAGTTTATTGTTTAGTAGAGCGTAACTTACAAGACTACAGCTATTACGTTCTGTGCGAAGAGTAATAAAACAAACAGAAAACGATTTAGTATATTCACGTGCTTTTGCAACTTCCCGTCTCATGCTTCGGTATTTATGCCAATGAGAAAGACCTGAATAACTTAGTATTTTGTACATCAAGGCGAATTAGCTAAACGCCTCTCACAAAAGCTTCGGATCGAACTTTGGACTTTCATTGAGATGTTGGTTATGCAAACCCTGTTCCTACTCCCTGTTGGCTTCTACCTTCTAGTAATGCCGATTTTGTTTTCCGCTTGGATGACTTTCTTCCGCCGCGATGAAGAAATGTCTGATGAAGAAAGAAAAACATCTTGGTTTGTCATTGCGATCGCAACAATGCTTTGGCCGATTGTGCTTCCCTTCGCTTACTTAGAACTTTTGGGCAAGCTCAAGCGCTCCACAAAAACGGCACGTCTCTACCAACGTATGCTTGAGACAACTAATTCTCAGCAAGCAGCCTAGGACAAGGTTTTTCAGTAAGCTAACCCCAATTTTTCTAGCTTGTAAGAATCTATTTGTAAAAAATATTAAGAATTTTCTGTCGGTAGTCTTTGCTAGGCTAAAAATTAGTGTAGATGACTGCTTGTTTTTATTTATGAGAAATCACACTTTATGAAGAATCGCAGAGTTGGCATGCACTGATATACTATTCAGAGTGTCTCACGATTGAGCAAACTCATGAGCTGAAGTGGTTTTGTTTTGCAGATAGCAGTTCTCACACCTTAATCTGTAATAAGTTGGTTATTAACGGATTTAGAATCAGATTGTCGAGCTTAAATTCTGGCACATCTTCTTAATTCTTAAATCTGATACGTTCTCACAGTGGAATGTTTTAGCGTCAATTTCTCATATGTGGGTAGCCTAATCTGAATTGAGCAACGGGGTAAAGCTCCGGGTTCAAATTCAAGCGGAGGAACCAATGTTTCTGGGGCGAATTTTAAGCGTTTTGAGGTTTAGGTCAAACCTCTCTGCGTTTGAGAGAGACACCTTCCAGTCTTAGCCCGTCAGCTAACTCCGTCGGCAATGGGAGGAGTGCCCAAGACTTGTGCTGCCCAGTGCAGTAGTCGTTGTGGTCTCCTGGGAGTTACAGGTGTCAGCGTATAAGTTTGACAACTGTAACTTTGCCCGACCCACCTCTCGCACACCGTCGTTAGGAGAGGTTTGTTATCGTGAATATTTTGTCAATGTTGGCACGGCTTCAGGACACGCTGGGTTGTACTGATTTGGTCAACCAGATGTTGCTCTTGCCGCAAGCAAAATCGCCTGTAGGTTCCCACAACGCTTCAAGCTCAGAAATTAATCTAGTTGTTGGTTATTCTCACTCGCCTCGCAGTCAGACGGCGCTGGATCTGACCTTATGGATTGCCCATCAGACCCGCTTAGCTACGGGGAAACAAGTGACTGTGCAAGTGGTGTATGTGATCGACGAATGGATGCAAAGACTGGCCGATTTGCAGCCTAGCCGACCCTACTGCGATTTAGAGCGCTCTGTAGGAGGAAACAGCACGACTGGTGGAACTGCCGTTGCTGAATGTCAAGAGGTAGACTTACAAGCAGCTCCAGCAAGTATGGCGGAGGTGTTTGAGCAAGCCGATCGCATTCTTTGGCACGCGCGTTGTCTTGCAGAGGAGTGGCGAGGTTCTCTCAAAACTCACTTGCGATTTGGCTCCGTTGCCGAAGAGCTAAAAGCGGTGGTCAAGTCTGAGTCAGCCTCGCTGATGATTTTGGGCTGTGAATCTAAACATCATTCATTGGTCAAGCAACTGGGGCGACTCCCATGCCCGGTGTTAGGAATTCCATCCAATGTGGAAGACCACTAAGAACATAAGTCATCGCTTCTGCGTTTTTTCTAACGCGCAATAGGCTGATTTAAAGTTGTGCTAACAGACTTAATTAGCAAAGGAGAATCGTGAATTACCCGTTCTTCTAAGAGAGGTTCTAAAAACTCTTCACATCTCCTAACTTCTGGCAGTTTAAGGTCTATCTTTTCTAGAAGTTAGGAGATAAAGGGAGCGAATGCTAACAAATTGAAAATGAGACCTCTTGCAGAAATGCTCAGGCACTTCACAGGGCAGAAAGAATGAGTGCGAGAGAATGTATAACTTCCGCTAGCGCTCCAAATTACGAATGTGTATTATCAGTCGCTTTGATTTCCATCACGTACAGCTTCTTGCTCTCTAGTTCCATGCCATAGAATAGGGGGGCAATTTTCATAAATCGTAATTCTTTAAGCAAAGTGGCTGATATTCTGACTCAGCTTAGTAAGGGACAGTTGCTGATCGTCAATAGCCGTAGACGAAACGGCTTAATCTTATATAAGCGCTTTCATGCTGAGTTCGCTGGACCTGGAGCCGCTGTCGGTAGTTTCTTTGATTTGGATTGTGAACGAGTGTTACCCATAGGTGATTTGGCGTTGGTTTGCCCAAAGTCCCCCGAAGAGCGCCAGAAGGCATATTTAATCCGCCGGCAGTGGATTCGGTTGACTCAACAGTTGACTGACAATCCATTACCAACTCAGCGAGCACAAATGATTCTGAATCAGTTTGACAATTATTTTGGTGCGGAAATCGTAGCTCAAGTGCCAGATGATGCCTTCGCGCTTCTCGTTGGGGTGTTACCTCAGACGATTGAACTGATTCGTCGAAACTCCCAAACGTCTTATATGGGCGGCGCAGGCTAGAGCATTTCGACTAGAGCTTGTTTCATTCGATCGCAGGTGCGCTGATTTTCGTCTGGAGTTCCTACGGTAAGCCGCAACCCACCACCCGTATACCGAATCAGGGTGCCTTGCTGTTTGAGCGATCGATAAATTGCTTCAAGTTTAGAGTCAGCCTCATTTACATTCTGCAACCGAATATGAATGAAGTTGGCATCACTATTCCAAAGGCGAAGCTGTTTGTGTTTTGAGAGTTCTGCAATGAGTTTGCGACGTTCTGTTAGCAAGACATCCACGATCGCGAGGAGGTGCTGTCGTTCCGATAGGGCAAATTGTGCAGCGGAGATCGTAAAGCTTGGCAAGTTATAGGGCAATCGGACGGTCTCTAGCGTGGTGATTAGATCGGGATGAGCGATCGCATAACCCACTCGATGTGCCGCTAAGCGAAATGCCTTTGAGAACGTCCGTAACACGACCCAATTGGGATGCTGTACCAGTTCATCTGCTAATGTTGTCTGGCTAAATTCAAAATAAGCTTCATCAATGACAATCAAGATGTGCTGAGGAAGGCTCCTTAGCCAAGTAATTTCAGCTTCAGTTAGAGCGTTTCCAGTGGGCGAGTTGGGATGCACCACAAATACAACTCGAATCGGTGGCTGTTGAGTGTCGATAATGGCGGCTTGTGCAGCGGTCAAATCTATCTCGAAGGTGTCCGGAGATCGCGCGATCGTAACCACTGGAATTCCTAATGTCTTTGCCAAAATGCCATACATCGAGAATGTAGGATTTGCGACGAGAATAGAGCCTTCTCCGTTGAGGCACGTCGCAATCAGCAGAGAGCGAATCAATTCGTCGGAACCGTTGCCAACGGAGATATTTGCAGCCGCGAAGTTGGCGTTGGAGGAGTCTGTTGCGTAATCTGCGATCGCCTCCTTCAAGGCAAGATAACCTCCGTCGGGATAACGATTCGATTCGATCTGTTGTTGCCACGTCCAGGCCAATTTTTCCTTCAGTTCTTCGGGCAGATCGTAAGGGTTCTCGTTCACATCTAAGCGATCGAGATGCACGGCTGAATTATCGGTATGGTGAGTACTGTAAGCAGTGAGCTGCGCTAAATCTGACCGAATAAACTGGAGCATGGCAGAAACGATAGGTTTTGAGTGAGAAGAGGTGCATTAAACTGCACTCCACAAATTTTGCCGTCAGGAACGCTGTCTTTGCGCCCTTAAGACTTAAAACTTGAGACTTAAGAAACGGCGCAAAATCTCCGATTTCTAGTGATGTGTAGACCTGTTGATTAGCTTCGATGGTGTGTCTGTAAAGACACGATCCATCGCGTCTTTACAAGGGCAATGCGACCGACCACAGGTTTACAACACTAGCCAATTTCTCAAGAAATTGGCTAGTGTTGCACATTAGGCAGGATAGATTCGCAAACGGCGATTTGGCTCCTCGCCAAAGCTGTTCGATTTTAGACGATAGTGTTCGACCAACTCATGCTGCATCTTGCGAACCATCGCCGATCGCGGCAACAACTCAACAGGCTGTCCTTTTGGAATGACAATCTGTTCAACCGCTAATCTTGCTTCTTCTAACGCTTCGATTTCGTCGGTGCTGTCGCCGCGCACGAGTAAATCTAATTCTGCATCGGTGGGCGCTCCTAAATCATCTATGTTGAGCGCATGACGCAAGGAAAGAGCAATTTGAGGAACGCTATTTGATTTGACGGTGTGAATCGGAATCTGTCGTGTTTGAGCGAGATGCCGGAGCTTAGAGTGATTCTTGACGTGCGATCGCAGGGCCAACACTGTGTCAGCATCCTCGATATTTTTGGTCAAAACAATTGGTAAGTTCAGCGTCCGGATCACCTGATCGAGGTTTTGCCGACTCACCCCATATGGGTAAACGTGCAAGGGCAATTCTTCCCCATTGGGACCGGGGAAGTAGCGCTGTTCAGTTGCGCTTTGATAGGGAGAAGCGGCGCTTCCGTTAGGGCTACGCATTGCGCTAAAGGGATCAGACTGCTTGCCTAAGGATTCGTCAAGCAGCTGCTCAAAGGCTTGCTGTTCGGGCGAAAGCGGCGCTCTGCTTTGACTGGAGACGGCTTTCATACGACCCGACGATCGCCATCCCCGGCTCTGTGGTGCCGCAAACTGGCTCGATTCTTGAGAGGGAAACCCTCCATGAACCACGTTAGAACGCAACTCACTCCGAGATCCTAGCCGTGCCGTTGCCTGTTCACTAACGGGTTCATGGCTAACAACCACTTTGCCCGTTTCATCAACTGTCCTGACTTGAGGATTGGGAACTCGCCCTCGCAACACGCTATCCACGGTTTCAGCGACCTGTTCGTGGACTACCCACTTTTCTCGTTCTAGCATTTCCACCGCAATATCGAACGTCGGTGGTGCTTTGCGCTCTAAAACGCTTTTTTGAGTTCCGCGCCGTCTTGCTTCGTCGTCTCCCAAGGTGACAGATTGAATCCCACCAATGAGATCAGATAGCGTTGGATTTTTGATCAAATTTGCTAATTGGTTGCCGTGGGCTGTTCCCACAAGCTGGACGCCCCGTTCTGCGATCGTTCGGGCGGCTAGGGCTTCTAGCTCCGTTCCAATTTCATCAATGACGATGACTTCAGGCATGTGGTTTTCCACTGCCTCAATCATGACCTGATGCTGCAACTCAGGACGGGCAACCTGCATCCGTCTCGCTCGCCCGATCGCGGGATGCGGCACATCTCCGTCTCCTGCAATTTCGTTAGACGTGTCAATGATGACGACGCGCTTATCCAACTCGTCTGCCAACACCCGAGCGATTTCTCTTAATGCCGTCGTTTTGCCAACACCAGGACGACCCAGCATCAAAATCGAGCGACCACTTTCTACCAAGTCGCGAATCATGCCAATCGTTCCGAAGATGGCTCGACCCACGCGACAGGTTAAACCGATTACATCGCCACGTCGGTTCCGAATGGCGCTAATCCGGTGCAAGGTGCGCTCAATCCCAGCTCGGTTGTCTCCCCCAAAATCGCCAACTTTGGTGATGCTTTCATTTAACTCGTCTTGAGTGATCGGATCTTCCGATAGGTACTCTGCTTTGCCTGGAAATCGGGCTTCAGGACGCCGTCCTAAATCCATGACGACTTCGACTAAACTGTCTCGCTGCGGATGTTGATTTAAGCGATCGCGCAGAGCATTCGGCAAAATATCTAATAATTTCGTTAAGTCGTCGGTCACTTGCATTCTTTTAGGTGAGGAGATGAGTCCGGTGTGACGGTCGTTCTGGTCGTAGTCAGAATCGGGGACTGAGGAAACGTTGATCTCGCTGGGTTGCACCATAAGTTGTTCAACAAGCTCCAAAAAGAACGGGGAACGGAAGTCCTTGAGGGTAGGGTACGGGATCGCAATCTAGCACTGGTGTATGCTAAATCACTTGTATCAATAGATTGGAGAAGAACGGACCTGGGAAGGTTTGATTTGGCTGACGAGTGCATCCGCGATCGCAACGGCTTGCCACAATAAAGCGGGAGTTGTCTCGATGTGGACGGGGAATTGTGAGTCGGAAGGCGTTCTCATCGCATTTGGTGGTAATGTTGATGGCTGCATTTCCAGTACCTCAAGCTGATTCAGAATGGGTAAAAGTAGACTCCGGGCATAGCTTCCATAGGCAATTCCTGCAATAGAGCTAGATACAAACGTACTATTTCTATTGTGCAACAAATTTAACGCTTCTAGCTTGGGAACAGTCGATTGATTCGTTCCTCCTGCCAGTTGCACATACCCTGGAAGATTAGCGGCAAGAACTTTCTGACCAAGTTTTAAGCAAGCTCTTGTGGCTCCGTCGCCGATATCGCCGCTCATCGGTCGTCCATCGGTTTGCCAAATCAAGGCGCAGGGCAGGGGCGATATCAAATCGTGTAGTGCTTGCAGGTAGTCAATCAGCTCCTCACCATCGGGACAGCTAATGGCAACAAGTTTGAGTTGATGTACCCACGGTGCAATCGCACTCCACAATCGCTTAAAGTCTTCAAATCGCCCTACTTGGGTATGAATCTCGATCGCGTCCACCGCGGCTTGCCGTAAAATTGGCGAAATTACTTCTGGCGTGTAGATATATGATCGCGTTGAAATTTGTTGATCAGGACAAATAGGAATACATCGTCCGCACCCATAACAGAGTTCATCAATCACACCGGAGTAGTGGCTAAATCTGATCGCTTGTGCTGGGCAAACCTTCTCACAAGGCTGCGGACAATCCGTTGGACAGTCTGATGCAATAAATTCTGCTTTGCAGAAATGTGGATCTTCTCCATCATTAAGGCTGACCATGAGCCAAGGTGATGAAGCGTGAAATCCTCGACGGCGGGCTTCATCAGAAAGAGTGTGCGCGATCGCAAAACCTTCTCGTGCTGTAGCGACGATCGCTGGATCAGCAGCGACATCAATACAATCCGCACCAGCAAGGGCATATGTGAGGGCGAGTGTGCGAATGGCAGGAAGATGCTGAAAGCTGGCTCCGCAAATGAGTTTAAACCAGTGACCTTCCTTAAGGGAGTGTAGAGGGTGAAGATATTCAGTCACCCCTTTATGCTAATGTGCAAATCGCAAATAAAGCTGATTTTTAAGAAAAATTGACTCCTAGGACATAGGTAGGGACGAGGGATGAGGCGGAAAAGGCTGATCAACTTTCAACAGTCCAGAGTTCTGTTCCATGTTTCTACTTCCATCCCTCATCCTTCATCCAACTCTTACGCCGCGATCGCATCAGTCAGCGGCGTCCACCGAAAATAGCGTTCTCCACCCACTTCAACCACAAGCTTGACACGAGGCTCTAGTTTCGGAAGGTTTGCCAAGTATTCAAGTTCTTGGCTAGAGAGAATGTGTCCTTCAATAATCCAGAGCAACAGCCCTTTGGATTTGGGAGGAAGGTTGTCAACGTAAGTGGTGACAATAGGAGGAGCAAAATATCGATATCCGACAGCCGCTCCAGCCCCTGTACTCTTCTTACCCAAGTGAGCTGGACGAACGCCGTGAACGCCCGTTAAATAAGCGGCAACGTCCCCTAATCCCCGTGCGGTGATACTGACTGAGGTGTATCCAGCAGCGCGTATCCGACGGCGATAGCGTCCCTCAAAGCCCCCTTCTAAAGGAACGTACGCGGCAATTGCGCCGTGTTTTTCAACATCTTTAATCAGTTGTCCACCTGTTGTAATAAGTGCCATCTACGATCGCTCCTTTTCCCATCCTCTCTACTGTAATAGATACTGCTGATCAGAACTTCTTCATCTTTCACTAGAAATCCTTTAAGCTTCAGCCAACTATTGGTCAGCCGCTTGTTCGTTCCTAATTCTATTCATTGCTTCTGTTTCCTGCGCTCAGAAAAATTTGAACTCAGCAATTGGTATACCTCTATAGATTTTGTAGTGCTAGAGAGCAAATGCTGTAGTGTCAGAGAGCGAATGTTGCGATCGCAAGTGATGATCTGCTAACTCAATCTCTTAAAATTAAAATGTAAGATACCGTTCATAAAACTCAATTGATACCCATGAACTCTGCTGCATTTCAGGCAGGGAAAGACAAAGCGCTCATCTTTCATCCCTCTCAAATCGTTTACCTAGAACACGATTCAACTCGGCTTTATGCAGAAGTAGTCCAGTTTGTGGAATCGAGACGCCAATGCTGGGTGCGTCCATTGGCGTTAGCATCTCAGTCAGATGCTGCCATAGACTGGACAGATTGCAACTCCTTAGCTCTACAAGACTTACGGGACGGTTCCGATCTAATGTGTCCTGCCGTTCTGTTCCGACAAGCATTAGATACTGACGTCATTCCGCTCCTGTCCTGGCTCTGCAGCTTAGATGCTAATCCTGAACTTAAAGTACAAACCAAACCTGCATCTCATCAACTGCACCAGTTTATTCAAAAGATTTGGCAAGCTTACCCTGAGGTATTCTCAAGCGATCGTTCCAAATAGATTGTGACATCCAGTTATTCGCCTGCATGATATTTTCTGTATGACATTTTCATGACAAAAGAGCCAAAGATCGACCGTCAACGAGAACATCAGGCGAACGAACGCACCTTTTTGGCGTGGCTACGGACCTCGATCGCATTGATTGGTTTTGGATTTGCGATCGCTCGCTTTGGTTTATTTCTCCGCCAACTACATCTCGCTCTAACTCAGCAAGAGTATCAAGCAGATTCACTCTTTAACTCGGAAAATTTGGGCGTTAGCTTGGTTGTGTTCGGCATTACGATGGTTGCATTTGCGGCATGGCGATATAACCAGGTGTTATGGCAAATTGAACAGGGCAATTACCGTCCCAGTCCTCTCTCCATCTGGGTAATAACAGCGGTTGTCATGATTCTAGGAACGCTCAGTATTCCACTAATCTTGTCGCGCACCAAACTACCCAGTCCTTCTCCTGCACCTACCCGCTCTCACACGAACTGTCCCTTTATCAGTCGGAACTAGCAAGAACAGATCCGGGAATTTATCGAGAAAGATCTGCATAGAAATGCAATTGAGTTTGCCTTATCTGCCTCATCTCAGCAGCTTTGACAAGACTAGATTGTGAGTCGCATGGAATGTGTATTTTTTTACAGTTTAAATTCAACCTCTTACTGAAAAGTTTATAAAATAGCCATCATCTAATAAAGATTCTGCCAAACTCGACAACCGCTCTAGGCAATGTCAAGGATACCTAGCTATCGTCAGGGGCATTGGCATCAAAATTCTTGGTTTTGGACTTTATTAAAGGTAACGTTATGCAGAGTGTGCTTGTCCGTCCTCAAACTGCTATTGTTCGTCCTTGCGGTTGCCTAAATGCCGCCAGCGCACCCCAGTTTCAAACTCAGTTAACAGCCGCTATCCTATCTGAGCATCATTCCACAGTGTTAGTAGATCTGAGCCAAGCTGAAGCGCTTGATAGTGCAGGCTTGATGGTCTTGGTCGCTGCTCTCCGGCTAGCGCAACGCAGAAGCAAGCGCCTGAGTCTATGTTCTGTTTCTGCCTCAACTCGTATCATTTTTGAGATGACTCAACTCGATCGCGTCTTTGACATCTTCGAGAGCTTTACTGCTTTTGAATTAGTCACCGCTTAGTTCCATCGGTTGAATCGCGTGACAATCGTCCGCAACAGAGTAGGTGAGTCAGTATACTGATAGTCTATGTCCTCTCTGCTAGGCAAAGTCATCGTGGTAATTCCAACGGATGCTCCCCCTAAGAAGCGCGACCAAACTGTTGCTGTCGAAGAACTCCTCACCTCGGATATTCTTCGTCCGGCTCGGTATTTGGGAAATGAGCTAGGCGCAGTGCATAAGCCGTGGCAAGACAGCACCATCCGCTGGGTCTTAACGTACCCAGAAGTGTATGAAGTGGGTGCGTCTAATTTGGGACACATCATTCTCTACAGCATTCTGAACACCCAACCCCGGCAATTGTGCGATCGTGCCTACCTCCCTGCTTCCGACTTTGCTGCCAAGCTTCGCGCTACGGGCACTCCGTTGTTTGCGGTCGAATCCCGCCGTCCACTAATTGATTTCGATATTCTAGGGTTTAGTCTAAGCTACGAGCTAGGGGCAACTAATATTTTAGAGATGCTCGACCTAGCAGGCATCCCGTTAACTTGGCGAGAGCGATCGGGGACTGATTACCCCTTAATCTTTGCAGGTGGACAGACGGCAACTTCTAACCCTGAACCCTACGCCGACTTCTTCGATTTTGTTGCCCTTGGTGATGGTGAAGAACTGTTGCCTGAAATTGGGCTAGTGCTTGAGGAAGGCAAAGCAGCAAAACTGAGTCGTGAAGAGATCTTGCTCGATTTGGCACAGGTTCCAGGCGTCTATGTGCCACAGTTCTATGACATGGCGGCTGATGGTTCGATCCATCCAAATCATCCAGATGTTCCAGCTCGAATTCTGCGTCGGGTTGCCGATCCGATCCCGGCTTATTCAATTGGCTTAGTTCCCTATGTGGAAACGGTTCACGATCGCCTCACAATCGAGATTCGACGCGGCTGTACTCGCGGCTGTCGGTTTTGTCAGCCCGGAATGCTGACTCGCCCAGCGCGGGATGTAGAGCCAGAAAAGGTCATTGATGCGATTGAGCAGGGAATGCAAGCAACGGGGTATAACGAATTCTCGCTCTTGTCGCTCAGCTGTTCAGATTATCTCGCGCTGCCTGCGGTTGGAGTTGAAATCAAAAACCGTCTCAAAGACGAGAATATCTCGCTGTCTCTGCCAAGTCAGCGTGTCGATCGCTTTGACGAAAACATTGCTCACATTATTGGTGGAACTCGCCCGATTGGCATCACCTTTGCCCCGGAAGCAGGGACTCAACGGATGCGAGACATCATTAACAAGGGCTTGACGAATGAAGAACTGCTTCGCGGCATCAAAACAGCCCATGAGCAAGGTTGGGATAAGGTCAAGCTTTACTTCATGATTGGGTTGCCGGGTGAGACAGATGAAGATGTGCTAGGAATCGCAGACACCCTGCGCTGGCTGCGCCGCGAATGCAGCCAGCAGGGCAGACGACGGTTGGATTTTAATGTGACAATTTCTAACTTCACACCTAAACCCCACACGCCTTTTCAATGGCATTCTGTCTCGACCACAGAGTTTAAGCGCAAACAGAATCTTCTCAAAGACGCTTTTCGTTCGATTCGGGGCGTCAAAATTAACTTTACCGATGTCCGGATTTCTGCAATGGAAGATTTTGTCGGTCGGGGCGATCGCAGGTTAGCACCCGTCGTTCGACGGGCGTGGGAGCTAGGTGCGGGCATGGATGCCTGGTGGGAAAGCCTCGATCGTGCGTATGACGCGTGGACGCAAGCCATCGAAGAATCGGGTGTTGGCTGGAAATATCGCCAGGTTGAAAGCGGAGAATGGAATGTTTTTGAACAGGCGGCAGGTGCAGCTTCGCTGGATACTCCGTTGCCGTGGGATTATCTCAATACTGGAATCGATAAGCAGTGGTTGAAAGATGACCTCCAAAAAGCTTTAGAAGCGGCAATCGTGCCAGACTGCTCCTTTGACGGGTGTTCTCACTGCGGGGTGTGTAGTAATGATTTCGGCCACAATGTGATTGTTCCGCCTCTACCAGTTCCTCAGTTCAATGGACATTTCAAGCCGGTTCCCGATCGCGTGCAGCGCATCCGGGTGCGGCTGGGCAAGGTAGGAGACATGGCGCTATTAAGTCATTTAGATATGATGCGCTTATTTGATCGGGTCGTACGACGTGCGGCGATTCCGATTGCATTTACGCAAGGATTTCATCCCAGTCCTCGAATTGTTGCCGCAAATGCATTGCCGCTCGGTGTTACAAGTTCGGGTGAAATCGTTGATTTTGAGTTGACGCGATCACTAGACCTCGAAGACTTCCGCCATAAGCTAAGTACTCATCTTCCGGCTAACTTACCTGTGTATGCTGTTGAAGAGGTCAGTCTCAAAACCCCTGCTGCAACTCAAATATTAGAAAAAGCAGAATATGAAATTACGGTAGATGTTGCCGCTCAGTCTGCATTCTCAAACTGGCAAACTTGGGTTGAGTCGGTTCTATCGCAGGCCGAAGTGTGGTTAGAGCAAAAAACGAAATCTGGCAAAGTGCATCAAATTAATGGGCGCGATCGCTTATTTTCACTTTCCCTGATCAATATCTCGCCCAACTCATCCAAAGCTGTGCTTCGCTACATTGGAAGCTGCCGTAATGACGGCACAATGCTTCGTCCAGAGCAAGTTGTGAGGATGTTAGAACAGGTTGCTGAGCAGGAATTCTGTCTCCTCTCAATTCATCGCTGCCAACTTTTTCTAGCAGCAATCGGTCAGATAGAGGATGCGATCGCCTAGTCTATTGCTATAAAATCTGTAAAGTTTGTGCATATGTAGGTCTGCACGCTATAATGCAATGCATCAGAGGCTGAATATAGGCTAAACGTTCTCCGTGGTCGCCGCCGGAAGATCCGTCTTTAGACTCCTCAGCTTTCTTGCTAGACTTTTCGCGCATTCTTCATAACGTACAGTGGTTGCTTCTGGGTAGGAGTTCACTGTTCTACTAGCCGAAGCTCACGAATTGACTCGTCTGTTACGGTAGTAGCTTCCTTGATGGTAGCGTCTTAAGCATCTCAAGCGATGAGTCGCCCAGTTTTAGATGGTAGTCGGGGTTTAGCTGAATAATCTCACACCTAATTCCACCTAATTCTCTGCGAGAAGAGCAAAACTTCAGTAATGGCTTGATCGCAACCAAACTTTGAGGAAATTGAATGCCAAAGCAGATTGTTATCGCGGAGCAGCATCGAATTGCTGCCGTTTTTTCAGAAGACCAAACTCAAGAACTAATTGTTGCAACCGGTAGCCACCAGGTTAGTGATATCTATTTAGGTGTCGTAGAAAACGTCTTACCCGGCATTGATGCCGCTTTTGTTAATATTGGTGATTCTGAGCGCAATGGATTTATTCATGTTTCTGACTTAGGACCACTACGATTAAAGCGCTCGGCAGGTTCCATTACTGAACTGTTGGCTCCGCAGCAGAAGGTATTGGTTCAGGTGATGAAAGAGCCGACTGGTAACAAGGGACCTCGCTTGACCGGCAACATATCGATGCCTGGGCGCTATTTAGTCTTAATGCCATTCGGTCGTGGCGTGAATTTGTCTCGCAGAATCCGCAATGAAAATGAACGCAATCGCTTAAGAGCCTTGGCGATTCTGGTAAAACCTGCGGGAATGGGCATTGTCATCCGCACAGAAGCTGAAGGAATGCCCGAAGAAGCCATCATGGAGGACTTAGAAAATCTCCAGCGCCAGTGGGAATCGATCCTTCAAGAAGCAAATTCAACTCGTGCCCCCGCCTTGCTGAACCGGGATGATGATTTTATTCAACGCGTGTTGCGTGATGTTTACAACGCTGATGTTAACCGAATTGTCGTGGATTCCCACACAGGGCTAAAGCGCGTCAAGCAGCAGTTGATGAATTGGGGCGGCGGAAAGCTACCCCAAGGCGTATTGATTGATCATCACCGCGATCGTGTTCCTATTTTGGAATACTTCCGCGTAAATGCTGCCATCCGCGAAGCTCTGAAACCTAGAGTAGACTTACCTTCAGGTGGCTATGTCATTATCGAGCGAACCGAAGCTCTGACCGTGATTGACGTTAACTCTGGTTCCTTTACTCGTTCTGCCACCGCACGAGAGACAGTGCTGTGGACAAACTGTGAAGCTGCTACTGAGATTGCGCGTCAACTGAGGCTCCGAAACATTGCGGGCATCATCATTGTCGATTTCATTGATATGGATGCGCGTCGCGATCAGTTGCAAGTGCTTGAGCACTTCAATAAAGCCCTCCGCAGCGATAAAGCAAAACCCCAAATTTCCCAACTGACGGAACTTGGACTGATTGAGCTGACTCGAAAGCGTCAAGGGAAGAATATCTATGAGATGTTTGGGCGACCGTGTCCGACCTGTGCCGGTTTGGGGCAGTTGGTACATCTTCCTGGAGAAACCCATGATGAAGAGGGAGAGAGCATAGAGCGTTCTGCAGTGGCTTTGCGAGAGCGGGAACCTCGTCGGGTAGAACCTCGCCGCGATCGAGAGCCTGTTGCAGCTGAAGCATTTTGGGATGGAGGTGAAGAGCCAGAGCTTGAAGGCAATGACCAAGAATTAGACATTCTGCATCATCCCAGCTATCAAGAACGGAATCGTTCTAATCAAAGTCGTCGTCGCCGCAATGGTGCCGGTAATCGGCGTGAAGGGTTTACTCGCGAGGTGCCTTCAAAAGCAACTCCATGGGAGGAGCCGAATCGTTACACTCCCACTCCTGCCCCAACGAGAGCAGAATACCCAACTCGTACAGACGCTCCAATGAGAGCAGAGTATCCAGCCCGTGCAGAATATGATTTGGAACTAGAAGAGTCGGCTCCAGTCGAGGAGACCTTTACGCCACGAGAGCGAGAGCCTCGATTTTCTGAAGAACGGCGTGGGCGATCGCGGCGGGGTAGCATGAAGCCTGTTCTCGATCCACCCGAAGTCATTCACGTTGAGATGACGCCGGAGGAACAAGACGTGTATGCGTGGATGGGAATTTCTCCACTCATCTTGACCGACAAAGAAGTGAAGAATCCTAAGTCTGCGATCGTCGCGGTTACTCTTCCAGGCGAAGCTCCTCCAGTCTCCATCGTATCTCCGGTTGAGCCTGAAGCCGACGTGGAGGATGAGGAAGAGGATGTTGCGGTTCGTGTCGCACCTGATCTAATTGAGTCCAGTCCGGTTACATCTGATGATCTTGAGTCCAACGCAACATCTTCCGAAGTCGATGATCAACCTGAACAACCCGAATTAGAGCCAGCGGTATCTGATGAGAAGGAACCGCCCCGCCGTCGTCGCCGTCGTTCATCTGCGGCGGTAGCCGAATAGCGCGTGAGCCAAGCACCAAACCTTGATGCGGAGTCTATCCTTTGGCAAGAAGGAATACTCCGCCTTGTGGGTGTGGATGAGGTGGGTTTGGGCTGCCTTGCGGGTCCAGTTGTGGCTGCCGCTGTCGCCATCCCTGCGTTCTGCACGCCGCTTGAGGGTGTTAAAGACTCAAAGTTGCTTTCTTTAAAGCAGCGAGAACGGTTATTTGCTCAGATTCTTGACCAAGCGATCGCTGTTGGGATTGGAATTGCCACTGTTCGAGAAATCGAGCAAATTAACGTGCTTCGAGCGTCCTATTTAGCGATGCAGCGATCTCTCTCCCGCGTTGTGCCTTACGATCATGCCCTAATTGACGGACGCACTATTAAACAAGCCGATCTCGGAGCGCATACGGCAATTATCGATGGCGATGCAACGTCTTATGCGATCGCTTGTGCTTCGATTGTGGCGAAAGTTAGGCGCGATCGCTTCATGCAGCGATTAGCCAAGCGCTATCCAGGCTATGGCTGGGAGAAGAACGCTGGATACGGTACAAAGCAGCACATTCGAGCAATGCAAAGCCTGGGAATTACTTCTTACCATCGTCGAACGTATGCGCCTGTGCAGCAGGTCATTCAGCAGCTAGAGCTACTAGATCGAACAGCCGAAGCAAATCTAAACAGCAAGTTAAGCCCAAATTAAAGTTTTCAGCGATCGCTTTACACTCTGCTTAAAGCTCTGCGCTGTTAAGCTTGCCCTTAGCGAAAGCGGGCGAGAGCCTAACTCTGCAATTAGTCGTGTATGGGTCGCGTAGTGCCACTTGTAGGACTCACCGCCAATAAGGAAATCAAATTCTGTGTGTCCCTGTTTAAAGCTCTCCTCCAGAAGCATTTCGAGAAGCAGGCGTCCTGGCGAATAGGAGGCGAAGGCTACATCGTAGGTTGGAATCCAATAATATACCCGTCCATCGGCAAGCAATCCCATATGTGCTGCAATCACTTGGTCGTTTGAACTTAAGCTAGAGACTAGCAGCAGGTTTCTATCCGCTAACTCCTTAAAAAAATGAATGTGCTGCTGATGAAGGAAGTGATCTGTGCATTTTGATCTTTGATATTGTGCAGACTTTAATTTCATGCAAGTTGCCATAGTTTCTGGTCTGCGATCGTCAAACAGGAAAGTTAAATTTCCCACCTGTTTTTCTAGCTTGCGATGCCGCCGACGGGAATCAGCAAAAGCATTAGAACGATTTTGCTGGACGTGGTCAACAAAATTACCCCATGTCTGAAAGTTCTTCCACAAAACTGTAGGCGCTGCCGTATAAGTCTGCTCTAGCTGCCTCTCATGCCACTCTGCTGTAGTGACCAGGCCATGAGATACTGCCGGCAAATAGGTTATTTGGCGCAGGTTAGCCCCTTCAGGCACCTCTAAAGAGGGATAAGGTTCGTAAAAGTCAATAAAAGAGGTCGAAAAAGAATCAAGAACGATAGGTCGAGTTGAGTTTACAGCAGGTAGTTGCCAGACTTGATTCCCCAAACTGAATAGTGCAGGTTTGGTATCTGTATCCGAGTAGTAGGCGGCACGAAATGCCTCAGCAAAACCTTCACAGGAGTAAACGTTCATCACTTTCCACCATTTTTATTGGTCAAAAGTATAGCCAATTACTGGTTGTAGAGACTAGAACGCTAACTCTGATCACTCAATTCATCACATTATTTTCATTAATAAGAAAGTTTGGTAGAGACAGATGCGTTCGTTTTCTGAACTGAGTTGACTTGAGAATCTACCCACTGCCGATAATCTAAAATTAATTGGCGCAGCAGACGCTGCTTGAACCCTCCTAAAACACTAGCAAGAAGACCATTGCCAGCCGCTTCGAGCAGCGATCGCGGCGTCAAGGAAAATGGCGGTGGTAAATCGACTTCTACAGCTAAATTCGCCTGTCCAGTTAAGTAAGTAGATCCATGTTTTTGAAGGGGATAAAGCTGTCCCTTCAGGTCAAGCATAAATCGCTCATTAATGTATTCCATACCTTGCAATTCGCAGTTCACAGATTGAACATTCACTCTTGCGTCATTATCTGCCCATACCTGTAGATCAACGGCAGGCTTAATGCTAAGTGACATGAATTTGAGCGGTCGCATCGTCAAGCGGTAGCAACCTTCCGCCACTTTTTCAATTTGGCTAGATGCCGCTAATGCATTAACCACTCTTTGCGGTTGACTGAGATAGTTTGCAATGTGGATGGGTTGCTCTGGAACAAGGAGTTCAACCGCTTGGGATGCAGTAAACCGGATATGCATTTAGATTTGTTAAGAGATAAAGATTCTCGAAGCCATTCATCAATCTTAAAGGTCCTCTTATGATTTCAAGTCAATCTTTTGAAATATAAACATAAATAGTTGATCTTACGGTTGGAGAAACCTGAGAAACTTTGTTAAAGCACATACTTTTATGTCACAAGCTCTTGATATCTTTGCTTGACGCAGATTAACCATAATGACAACCGCGATCGCTCACCTAGGACCTAATGGCACGTATGCTGAAGCTGCCGCTCTAATTTTTCTAAATTGGTTTCAAGTGCAAACCGGGCAAGAGGCGGATTTGTGTCCTTATCCTAGTATTGCTCAGACGCTAGAAGCAGTAGCCCATGGTAACGCTCAATTGGCAGTCGTTCCGATTGAGAATTCAATCGAAGGCAGCGTTACCATGACGATGGATGCCCTTTGGCGACTGGATCGACTACAAATTCAACAAGCACTCGTGTTGCCGATCAATCACGCCCTGATTACCCAATCAACGCACCTAGATACAATTCAAGTTGTGTATTCTCACCCTCAAGCCCTTGCTCAATGTCAACAATGGTTAGACAAGTACGTTCCAAAGGCTCAGCGCATTGCCGCAAATTCGACAACAGAAGCATTGCAACATCTGGATGAAGATGCGACAAGTGCTGCGATCGCGTCTCAACGTGCCGCTGAACTCTATAATCTTTCGGTTCTGGCATGTCCTATTAATGACTACCCAGATAATTGCACTCGTTTCCTATTACTAAGTTTAGCTCCTTCTTCCGGTGGGACCCACACTTCATTAGCATTTAGTCTCAGCGCAAATCACCCTGGAATGCTGCTTAAGCCTCTCCAGGTGTTTGCAGAGCGCAACATTAACATGAGCCGAATTGAATCACGCCCCAGTAAGCGATCGCTAGGCGATTACCTATTTTTTGTAGATTTAGAAGCAGACGTGAGACAGGTTGCAACTCAAGGTGCTTTGAGAGAACTACTAACGTGTACCGAGACGCTCAAAATTTTTGGCAGCTACGATTTTCTGCCTCAATAGCGCTACTCTTCAATCACATCGCCCAATGTATCCTTTAAGACAGTTCGAGCAGCAAGATGATTGCGAGTAGACATTAAAATTTCAGATTCGCGCTCAAGTCGAGCGGCAGTATCTTGAAGTTGCAGAAGCGCCTGCTGCTCATCCGCAACTCCATATAAATTGCTAGCAATCCAGTAAGAGAGCTCCGTTGGCAAATCAGGAATCTGCTCTGGCAACTCAATTTCCTGACCCGTCAGTTTTGCAGAGAGCCGCACTACATCTTGCAGCAACTGACTAACATCATTTGCCATAGGTCTAAGATCTTGGCTTGGAGCCTCATCTTCAATCCATTCAACTAGCCCAACTCGGTAAGGCTTCTCACGCACGTACTCCAAAACTCTAAAGCGTTGCTGCCCAAGAGTCAAAACCTTCATTCGATCGTCCGGCAACCGATGAAACTGCACAATTTCGGCGCAACATCCTACAGTTGCAGGCTCACCTTTCACTGGATCCCACATCAACACACCAAAGCGCCGATCCGCTTCTAGAATCGTATTCATCATGATGCGATAGCGAAATTCAAAGATGTGAAGGGGTAACGGTCTCCCAGGAAACAGGACAACTTCAGGCAATGGAAATATTGGAAGTTCGCGGACTGCGATCGATGAGAAGGAAGTCATTACCTACGAGTTAAACGGTGTCTTCTATTTCTACTGTAGCCCATTCGCTCGGGAAAATGAGGCGTTAAAACTTTCGGCGTTGCATAATGGAGAGATGAATAAGGTGATTCTCTGCAGTGCCCGGAA